>CAZAGR010000047.1:0-11179 GCA_964484585.1 uncultured Propionivibrio sp.
ATGCACGGGTGTTTGATAGCGAGACCGCGCAGCTGAAATCCGCATCCGATGTTTACGTCTTGCGCGGCCGCATCGCGGCGATCGTTCCGGCCGGAACCGGCCGCGTGGCGGCGCAGAACGAGATCGACGCCGAGGGTCGCGTCCTGCTGCCTGGCCTGTTCGACATGCACGGCCATGTGACGCGCTGGGACGGCGGGCTGAATCTGGCCGCCGGCGTGACGACGGTGCGCGACATGGGCATCGACAACACGCAGATGCAGCAGATGCTTGACGAGATTGCGAATGGCACATTGCTCTCGCCGCAGATTGTGCCGTCGGGCTTTCTCGAGGGCTACAGTCCGTTCTCCTCCAATTCGGGATTCGTGATCAAGGACCTAGCCGGGGCCAAGAATGCCATCGACTGGTATGTCGCCCACGGCTATCCGCAATTGAAGATCTACAACTCGTTCCCGTTCAACATCCTGCAGGAAACCGTAGACTACGCGCACAGCCGCGGCATGCGCGTTTCCGGCCATGTGCCGGCCTTCATGCGTGCGGAACAGGTGATCGAACAAGGTTTTGACGAGATCCAGCACATCAACCAACTGCTGCTGAATTTTCTGGTCAAGCCCGAAACTGACACCCGCACGCTGGATCGCTTTTACCTGCCGGCCAAAGGCGTGGTCGACCTGGATCTGGACTCCCAACCGGTGGCCGACTTCATTGCGCTGATGAAAAAACATGGCACGACCGTTGATCCGACCCTGGCGACGTTTGACTTTTTGCGTCAGCGCGACGGCGAGCTTGCTGCGCCCTATGTGTCGATCGCCGAGCACATGCCGCCCGACATCAAGCGCGGTTTTCGGGTCGGCACCATGGATATTCCGGATACCCCGACGGCGACCCGCTATCGTGCGTCCTACCTGAAGATGGTCGATTTCGTCGGCCGCATGTATCGCGCCGGCATTCCGCTGGTTGCCGGCACGGATGCTCTGGTTGGCTTCACCCTGCATAGCGAGCTGGAACTGTATGTGCAAGCCGGCCTGACGCCGGCGCAGGCGATTCAAGTGGCCACCCGGAACGGGGCGCGCTACACCCGCACGGAAGCTGAACGCGGCAGCATTTCAGTGGGCAAGCTGGCCGACCTGGTGCTGGTCGACGGCGATCCGACACAACGCATGGGCGACATTCGCAAGATCGCCCTGGTCATCACTCGCGGCCAGTTGATCGAGCCGGCCAAAGTTTATGGTGCGCTTGGCGTCAAGCCGTTTACCGAGTGGTCACCGAAGCTGTTGGTCGGCAAATCTCCGTAAGCGCCGTCTCGCCAGCGCGCCCCGCAGGAAATACCCTCGGGGTGCCGATTATTTCGCTTCGCATTCCTGTAAATGTCGTGGCGTATGTCCCTCCTGTAACACCCGACGCATGGCGGAAACAGCGGCACATCTGGTCGATCACGTCTTTCCGCCGCTACCGGTGCGGCAATGGGTGCTGGCGGTGCCCAAGCGGCTGCGCTACTTCCTTCAGCGCGGAAGGCGACGTCAATGGCCGTTGTACGTCGGTTAGCACCATACACGACGAACGTTACAATGTAACCTAAAGTTACCTTCAGGAGCTATCGCGTGAATCCCCGTGGCGAACGGTCGAATAACTGCGATGGACAAAGGAACGGTCGCCGAGTTTGGAGTACCTGCCTTTCTGCCATAAACTTTCGCGGAGCGCACACCCATCAAAGGTTCAGGTATTGAGGGCTAGCACGCCCGAGGTTTATTACGCCAAGGAGATTTCATGAAGCGTTTTATTTGTGCCACTGTTTTAGTCATTTCGGCTGGTCTGACGTACTCGCAGGATATCGTGGTGCCCAATACCAACTTGAAGGCTGATGGCATGCCGCCGATAGAGAAATCCATCGCCGACAAAGTGGCGCTTTACACCGAGTTTCGCGGGTACGGCTTTATGGGGTGGCATCCCAAGGACAATTCCATGCTGGTGCGCCACCGCGAGGCGGGTGCAAATATCCCGCAGGTCTTCCTTCTGCGTTCTGCCGGAGGACAACTTGAGAAACTGACCGATTTCCCGGATGTCGTAACAAGCGCAGCCTTTCACCCGGTGCACGGCAAGTTCATTGCCTATTCTCGCGATGCCGGAGGCAACGAAGCCACTCAGGTGTATCGGATGGATCTGGCGGACAAATCGTCGACTCTCCTGTCGCTGCCTGATGAGCGCAGCCGCTTTGAGTGGACCCGCAAGGGCAACACCATTCTGATCAGCGCGGTGCCATTGGATAAGACAGCAAAGGAAGGCAAACGCGACCAACTGAACACCACCCTGACTCTGGTGGACCCGATGAAACCGGAAAAGCGCCGCAAGCTTGCCGAACTGCCAGGCGGAGGGTGGGGAGGCTTTACTTTTTCCAGCGATGACAAAACCATCGCCGCCATCCAGTACCGCACGCCCAACGATAGTGACGTGTACCTGATCAACGCCACCACCGGCAAGCTCACCAAGTTACTTCCCAAGCCGGGCGCCGCAGCCGCCGGGTTTGCTGGTGTGCATTGGAGTCACGACAACAAGCGCCTGTTCATGACTACCAATCAAGGCGGTGAGTTTTTACAGCTAACGGCGTTGAACCTGAAGAACGGGGAGCTCAAGGTACTATCCGGTGCAATTCCCTGGGATATTCAACAAGTGACCGTATCGGATGACGGTCATCGCGTGTTAGCCATTGCGAACAACAATGGTCGCGACGAAGTGCATATGTTCGACGCAAAATCGGGCAAAGAGTTGGCGCGACCTGCCATTGCCGCGGGATCGATCGATGGCGGCGCATGGCACGACACGAACAAGGGTACATTTGCCGTCTCGCTGAATTCTCCGCAAAGCCCTGGCGATGTCTACAGCGTTGATACGGCAAGCGGAAAGTCAACCCGCTGGACGACCGCCGCCTCGCCGGAAGGTGTCAATCCCGCAACTTTTGTCAGCCCGGAACTGGTGACATTCAAAAGCTTTGATGGCCTGCTCGTCAATGGTTGGCTGTACCTGCCGGATGCCAAGAAATTCCCCGGCAAACGGCCGGTGCGGGTTGACTTTCATGGTGGACCGGAAGGTCAGTCCACGGTTCGATTTATCGGCCGCAACAATTACCTTCTGAACGAAATGGGGATTGCCTTGCTGTACCCCAATGTGCGCGGCTCCAGCGGTTACGGCAAGACCTTTCTCGACATGGACAACGGATTAAAGCGCAAGGATTCGGTAAAGGACGGTGGTGCTTTTTTGCAATGGGTGGGTACCGATTCCCGGCTTGATGCAGGCCGCATCTTGATTGCGGGAGGCAGCTACGGTGGTTACATGAGCCTGGCTGTGGCGGCCGACTACAGCAATTTGATTCGTGCGGCGATCGATGTAGTGGGTATCAGCCATTTCGCCACGTTCCTGAACAACACCGAGAGCTACCGCCGCGACTTGCGTCGAGTCGAATATGGCGACGAGCGTGACCCGGCGATGCGCGAGTTTCATGAAAAGATCGCACCGCTTAACAACGCCGCGAATATCAAAGTACCGCTATTTGTCATCCAAGGCAAAAACGATCCACGCGTACCTTTCACCGAGGCCGAACAGATAGTCAGCGCCGTTCGCAAGAATGGCGTTCCGGTGTGGTATCTGCTTGCAGACAATGAGGGGCATGGTTTCCGCCGCAAAGCCAACGCTGACTACGAGTTTTACTCAGCAGTCAAATTCATGGAAGAGAACCTGCTGAAGTGAGACACGTAGCGTAGCGCAAGGAAAATGTCCGACAAACCTTGGCTTGAGGGATACTCTTAGCATGCCATTGGAGATTCCATTTTTATGAGCAATTTGGCGCTGTTTGGTTCTGAAGAGGGTTGGTCGCTCGCCCCGGTGGCGAGCTGGCTCCTCAATGATGCCCGACGCCTGCGCGACCCCGTGGCGTTGGTCGAGGGCTTGGCCGCGAAGCTTGACGATGCCGGAGCACACATTGATCGCATGGCATTCATGAGTCGAACTCTGCACCCGCAGTTTGTCGGTTGGGCGGCCCATTGGAGCCGCAAGAACGGTGCCAAACTCGGTTCGTTAGAACACAGCACAAGCCGCACTGATGCGTTTGTCGGCAGCCCGGTGCATTACGTTCAGGAACATCAACGCATATTCCGGCAGCGCGTCACTGCACTGGCGCAGGACGGCGAACACAGTTTATTTGCTGATTTGCGCGAAGCCGGAATGACCGATTACATGGCGCTGCCGATGCCCTATGGCACCAGTTTGGTCAGCATTATTACGCTGGCCACCACCGCACAGGAAGGGCTCAGTGATGCTGAGATTGGTCGTTTTGCCGCAATGGCCAATCTGCTTGCACCCTTGATTGAGATCATTGGCATGCGCCGTACCACACTTGGCCTGCTTAATACCTTTGTCGGGCCGAGAATTGGCGAGCGAATTTTGCATGGTCAAGTAAAGCGTGGCGACGGTGACCGGATCGATGCTGCGTTTTGGTACTCCGATCTGCGCGGTTTTACCAACCTCTCTGAAACCTTGCCGACAGCTGAACTCCTGTCGCTGCTCAACGACTATTTTGAATATTGTGCCGCTGCCACCACCTCACGCGGTGGCGAGATCCTGCAGTTCATCGGTGACGCAATTTTGATTGTTTTTGAGATTAAATCGTCTGACCGACGAGCCGCCGTCTGTGAAGCGGCGCTCGAGGCGGCGATCGATGCGTTTGCCTCGATCGCCGTCGTAAATCACCGGCGGCGTCGATCGGGTCAAGCGCTGATTGAATTCGGACTCGGGTTACACGTGGGCACGGTCACTCACGCAAATGTCGGCTCGCCTGATCGGCTGGCGTTCAACGTTGTTGGCCCGGCCGTAAACATGACCGCACGGATACAGTCGAAAACCAAAGAACTCGGCGTACCCTTGCTGCTCTCGGCTGAATTCGCAAAACAGGTGTCTTTCCCCTTAACAAGTGTCGGCAGTCACGATTTGCGAGGGGTGGCGGGCGAACAGGAACTATTTACCCCGCGTGAATTGATCGCTCAAGCTTCGTCATAGAGTATTGGATCGACCAGGCTTCATGTGGTGTAAGCCTTCGGTTATCCACAGATTCGTGGTGAAGGACGGCATGGCGTTCGGGTTTGTCCGGCCGCTACTCCGCGCTACGCTCTGCGATCGCTTCTTTCAGGCAGGCGGGGCAATAGCAAGACTGGATAGTCGGGTCCAGCGGAATGCAAAGCAGCGGTAGATCGGCGCACCAGCAGTGGTCGTGCCCTTCGGTCATGCCGCACATAAAGAATGCACCACAACGCGCACAGACCGAGTTATCCGTCTCGGGCCGCCGTGTCGCCACCGCCGACTTTTGCAGCTTCGTCATGGCGTCACCGTTCTCCATGACCCTTTCCGACAATGATCCAGCAAGCACGGGCACGTACTTCGCAACTTGTTTACGCGCCGAGTCTTCCCCCGTTTGAATGAGTTACCCATATCGCTCCCACCCAACAATTCAGCAAATTGTGCCACTGAATTGTGAGCTGGCAGCAAACAACGTGTGCCAACATTGGATTTACTGTTTCATGGCACGCTCTCCGTGGCGCCGCAAAGTCGCTCGCCATGGCAACAGTTTGTTGCAACTTGTAGTTGAACTTGAGCGCACTGCCCTCATCTAAGCGGCTGTGGCCAAGTTGGCCGAAAGAGAGGATTAACCTGCCATGAGCTTGATGGATGTTCTAGCACCCCCCGCAAATCCTTGGTTGAGAGAGATTTTGAAACATAAAGCGACTATACCGCCCGGTGTGCGCGTCGTTCGATTTAGTGAAGAAGACGAAGATCGTCTTGGTTCAATGCGCGAGGCGGCACCAGCGAATACGGTTTGCTGACCCGTGGGATTTTTGTCCACATTCGGAGTGCGCAATACCGTGTCCGATGTCTTGTGAATTGACAGCAAGGAGCGATTGACTTGCCTATGCGAAGCCACGGATACTATTGAACGAGTCCCCTTGACGTAATACGCCGGAGCAATTGCAAATGAATTTGTCAATGAAGAAAGTCACAATGTTGATTTCATTGTTGATATCAAGTTTGCCCCTGCTGGCAGTAGAACTGCCACCCCAAGACTATAAGAACCGTCCTCCTTTACCAAGGACCAGCGATAGCTATGAGAACCAGTGCTCCATAGCGAGAGTGCACGAAGATCGGCTGGCAACCCGCATCCGCAACGGCGAGGACTACCAGGCTGAATTCAGCGGCCCCGTCATGCGCACAAAACGTTGGGTTTTGGCAACACAACTCAAGCAAATGGTTGTTGAGCACGACAAAATTTGCGGGAAGCGATAAAGCTTGTCCTTTGCAGAATTTGGAATTCATTCCAGGATGGCCACCGGGTCAATCGTCGACGTGGATCCATTTCTTGAATGTCCATCGATTTGGCCCCTTGCAGTGCTGCCGCTTGTCGCATTGGCGCGCCGGCAGGCACCGTGATGACCGGACAGATCGCGAACTCGCAACAGTTGCCGTCCCGGCGCATTGACAACGCGAAAACAATACACTAGTGTACGGTGAGTATGGGTAACCTGACCCTGAGGTTGCCTGCGTCGCCAGGCCTCGAATCAGGTGCTAAAACAATGCAGGGCTAAATACCTCTACCTTTTTGCGTCTACCTTTTAACTCAAATTAAAACTTTGCTGCAGCGAATTTGACGATGCGGTGAAGTTTCGACCCCATGATTACCGACACCTACCTAGACTTTGCAAATTCCCAGATCGGCGCCAAACTGACTGCAATGCTTGGCCTGCCCAAACCTTTGGTGCTGGAGCGTTATGTAGCCGGCCAGGCCGATATCAAGGGCGCGGTATTGCTGGGTGGCAATGGCGACTCTCAACTGCTTGAGGTGCTCGCGACAACCCTCAAGGGGATGAATGCCGAGACCGTCGCCCACGGTCAGTTGATGCAATGGCTGCCAATCGCCAATGCGGCTGGATTGATGACGGGGCGCTGGGGAGTCGGTGACCAGCCGGGCGTCAAGGTCAAGGCGCTGGTCTTCGATGCCACCGGTTTGAATGACAGCACGCAATCCGATTCGCTCTATCAATTTTTTCATGATGCCGCCCGTTCGATTCTGCCCTGTGGCCGCGTGGTGATTTTAGGCAGACCACCGGAGAGCTGTGCAAACGTCCGCCAGTCGACAGTTCAGACTGCGCTTGAGGGATTGGTTCGCTCGCTGGCGAAGGAGTTGAAGCGCGCTGTTAACGTGCAACTGGTCTATGTCGCCGTCGGCGCAGAACCTTACGTCGAGTCGACCGTGCGATTCTTGTTGTCGCCTCGCTCGGCCTATGTCTCTGCCCAGGTCATCCGCATTAATTTGCCCGTCGGGACCCATAGTCTTCCTGACGACTGGAGTAAACCGCTGGCCGGCAAGAAGATTCTGGTCACGGGTGCCTCGCGCGGTATCGGAGCTTCTATCGCCGAAATCATGGCTCGCGAGGGCGCTGAGATCATTTGTCTCGACGTCCCGCAAGCCCAACCTGGCCTGGATGAGATCGCGGCCAGATTGGGCGGCAAAACACTCGCGCTGGATATCGGCTCCGCCGAAGCCCCGCAGGTGCTGGTCGATGCAGCCCTAGCGCAGGGGGGTTGGGATGTCATCGTTCACAACGCCGGGATAACGCGCGACAAGACCATTGCCAACATGAAAGAACATTTCTGGCAAATGGTTGTCAATATCAATCTCTCAACACAAGAGCGGATCAACGACGCTTTGGTTGACTCCGGGGCACTCAAGCCCGGCGGCCGTATTGTTTGCGTGTCATCCATTTCTGGAATCGCAGGAAATGCAGGGCAGACCAATTACGCTTTTTCAAAAGCCGGTGTTGCGGGCATGGTGCGAAGCAACGCGGCATCGTTTGCCAAACGCGGCATCACCATCAACGCCGTTGCGCCCGGGTTTATCGAAACGCAAATGACCGCTGCAATTCCTTTCGCGATGCGAGAAGCAGGGCGTCGCATGAACTCGATGGGACAGGGCGGATTGCCGCAGGATGTCGCGGAAACCATTGCCTGGTTTGCCAGCCCAGCATCGAGCGGACTCACCGGCAATGTCGTGCGCGTTTGCGGCCAAAGCCTGATCGGAGCCTGATGCCCATGCAAACCATAGAAATCGTGACCCCGGCGCACCCGGCCACTCTGTACCTCGGCGCCCTGCTGTCTTTGGGCAAACGTCCAGGTACGATCAAGACGCTGCCGAAGGTGAATTATGTCCGCCCGAGCGTCACCCTGGATGCGGAACATATCAAACGATATTCGGATGTATGCGGTTTCACAGCAGCTCACGGCGTGCCCATTTCCTATCCGCAAATGCTGACATTCCCGCTGGTAATGGAGTTTTTTCGTTCAGCCAGTTGCCCGTGGCCGGCGATGGGCACCGTCCATCTTGCCAATCGCATCGCGCAGCATCAACCTCTTCAGTTTGGCGACGACCTGCGAATCGAGGTCACTACCGGACAATTGATTGCTCACGAGAAGGGACAGATATTCACTTTGGACTTGTCAATCAGTCGCAACGGTGAAATGGTCTGGGAAGCCACGCAAACCCTGCTGCGCCTTGGCGTCAAAAACCCGGCTGGCCCAAAATTTAAAAGCGAGCTGACCACACCGTTGCCGCTATCCCGGCAAGCGGACTTTTTCGCTGAAGCTAATCTGGGACGGCGTTACGGCAAAGTTTCCGGCGATATGAATCCGATTCACCTGTCTGCGATGTCAGCCAAGCTTTTTGGCTTTCGTCGTGCAATCGCCCATGGCTTATGGACCAAGGCACGGGCACTTGCCAGCCTCATGCCGCCACGACCCGTCGAGCAAGCCACCGTGCTTGTCGAATTCAAGACACCGCTATACCTGCCTGCGCTCAGTTCGCTGTGGACTGCCCGCACCAACCTGGACACCCAGTTTGAAGTTCGTATCGCTAAAGGGGATAAGCCGCACCTGCGCGGTCAATTGACTCATTCCGCTTGACGGGTCGAACACTATCATTTTTCATCATCGCCTCTGGAGTTACTTATGACAACCAACATCCGTCGTGTCGCCATTATTGGCGGCAATCGTATCCCGTTTGCCCGCTCCAATACCGCCTACTCAAGCGCATCCAACCATGAGATGTTGACCGCGACCTTGCAGGGTCTGGTTGACCGCTTCAACCTCCATGGGGAACGCATGGGCGATGTGGTTGCGGGTGCGGTGATGAAGCACTCACGCGACTTCAATCTGGTACGTGAATCTGTATTGTCGACCACGCTGTCGCGCGATACGCCGGCGTTCGATATTCAGCAAGCGTGCGGAACAGGGCTCGAAGCCGCAATGGTTGTTGCCAACAAGATTGCCTTGGGTCATATCGAATGCGGTATTGCCGGTGGTGTTGATACAACGTCCGACGCGCCGATTGGGGTAAATGAAAAGATGCGCAAAATCCTGCTGGATGCATCGCGCGCAAAGTCGACTGGACAACGTGTTGCCGCACTGGCACGGATGCGGCCTGGAATGCTCATTCAGCCGTCGCTGCCACGAAATGGCGAGCCGCGCACGGGTTTTTCGATGGGGGAGCACGCTGAACTGATGGCGCGTGAGTGGGAGATCCGTCGCGAAGACCAAGACGAGTTGGCATTGAAGAGTCATCGGAATCTGGCGCAAGCATACAGCGACGGATTCTTTACTGATCTGATGACGCCATTCAAAGGCGTGACACGGGACAACAATCTTCGAGCGGATCTCACCATTGAGAAACTGCGCTCGCTCAAACCGGCGTTCGACAAGAAGGTCGCTCCAGATCAGGGCACATTGACGGCGGGTAATTCGACACCGCTCACCGACGGCGCATCGGCGGTATTGTTGGCCAGCGAGGGATGGGCCGAGGCGAAAGGTCTTCCGGTTTTGGCCTATCTGACATTCAGTGAAGTGGCGGCGGTGGATTTCTTTGACAAAAAGGAAGGGTTATTGATGGCGCCCGCCTATGCCGTGCCCCGAATGTTGTCGCGTGCCGGACTCAAACTGCAGGATTTTGACTACTACGAAATTCATGAGGCCTTCGCGGCACAGGTGCTATGCACTTTGAAAGCATGGGAAGACAAAAATTATTGCAAAGAACGGCTCGGGTTGGATAAACCTCTGGGCTCAATCAACCAGAAGAAACTGAACGTTCATGGCAGCTCTTTGGCGGCCGGCCATCCGTTCGCCGCAACGGGCGGGCGGATCATTGCCACTCTGGCGAAAATGCTGGACCAAAAAGGATCAGGTCGCGGCTTGATTTCGATCTGCGCCGCCGGTGGCCAGGGTGTTGTCGCTATATTGGAAAAATAGAAAGACAAAATGGCTCAGTACAAAGCTCCGCTGCGTGATATGCGTTTCCTAATGAACGAAGTGCTTGAATACCCCAAGCACTATTCCGGTCTTTCCAATGGCGGCGATGCGACGCCGGATATGATCGACGCCATCCTCGATGGGGCGGCGGCGTTATGCGAAAACGTTCTGGCCCCGCTCAATCTTTCGGGCGACAACGAGGGCTGCCACTTTAAGGATGGGGTAGTCACCACACCCGCCGGATTCAAGGACGCTTACGCTCAGTTTGTGGCGGGCGGTTGGCAGGGATTGTCATTTCCTACGGAATATGGCGGGCAAGGACTGCCGATGTCGGTCAATGTGTTCAAATCCGAGATGATGGGCGCCGCAAACTGGTCGTTCAACATGTATCCGGGTCTCAGCGTCGGCTGCATCAACACGATCATGCAGTACGGCACTGCCGAGCAGAAAAAGCTCTACTTGCCACCCTTGGTTGCTGGCAAGTGGACGGGCACGATGTGTCTGACGGAGCCGCAATGTGGCACCGATCTGGCCCAAGTGAAAACCAAGGCCGAGCCGCAAACTGATGGCAGCTACAAGCTTGTCGGTACCAAGATATTCATTTCGTCCGGTGAGCATGATCTGACCGACAACATTGTCCACATCGTTCTTGCACGCCTGCCCGGCGCGCCGGCAGGAACACGAGGCATTTCATTGTTCATCGTACCCAAGATGCTTGCCCGTCCCGACGGGTCGCTCGACCAGCGAAATCCGGTCAACTGTGGCTCGATTGAACACAAGATGGGAATTCGTGCATCCGCCACTGCGGTATTAAATTTTGATGGCGCGACCGGTTACCTGATTGGCGAGC
>CAZAGR010000048.1:0-11171 GCA_964484585.1 uncultured Propionivibrio sp.
CCTACCCGCATTTGCTCGCGCCGCTCGATCTTGGCTTTACCACGCTGAAAAACCGTGTCTTGATGGGGTCGATGCACACCGGTCTGGAGGACATCGCCGGCTCCCACGATCGCATGGCCGCCTTTTATGGGGCGCGGGCCAAGGGCGGTGTGGGTCTGATCGTCACTGGCGGATTCGCGCCCAACGAAGACAGTATCGTGATGCAGGGTGGCTCGATATTCAACAACGAGGCGGAAGCTGAACGGCACCGAGTTATCACCGATGCGGTGCATGCACACGGGGCCAAAATCTGCGTGCAGATTCTGCATACCGGCCGCTACGCCTACAGCAAAAAGCCGGTCGCGCCCTCGGCGATCAAGGCACCGATCAATCCCGTGACACCGCGTGCCTTGACCGAAGAAGAAATCCAAACCACGATCGCCGATTACGCCCAGTGTGCGGCCATGACTCAGCACGGCGGCTACGACGGCGCTGAAATCATGGGTTCGGAAGGTTATCTGATCAACCAGTTCATCGCCCCGCACACCAATCATCGCGATGACCGTTGGGGCGGTGTGTTTGAAAATCGCATTCGTTTTGCACTTGAGGTCGTGCGCGCCGTCCGGGCACGTACCGGTCCCAACTTCATCATCATTTTCCGCCTGTCGATGCTCGATCTGGTCGAGGGCGGCAGCACCTGGGATGAAGTCGTGGCGCTCGCCAAAGAGCTGGAAAAAGCCGGCGTCACCATCATCAACACCGGTATTGGCTGGCACGAGGCACGAATTCCCACCATCGCCACCATGGTGCCACGCGCTGCATATACGGGCGTCACACGGCGGATGATGGGACAGGTAAAAATCCCGTTGATCACCACCAACCGCATCAACGATCCCCAAGTGGCTAACGACATCATCGCCCGTGGCGACGCCGACATGGTGTCGATGGCGCGTCCGTTCCTTGCCGATCCGGAGTTCGTCAACAAGGCGGCTGCCGGCCGCGCAGACGCTATCAATACTTGTATTGGCTGCAATCAAGCCTGTCTTGATCACATCTTCACGCGCCAGTTTTGTTCCTGCCTGGTCAATCCCTACGCCTGCCACGAAACCGATGTGACCGTTGAGCCGGCGGCTCCAGCACGGAAAATCGCCGTCGTCGGTGCCGGTCCGGCGGGTCTTGCCGCCGCGACGCAACTCGCCGAGCGCGGGCATCAGGTCACCTTGTTCGATTCAGCCAAGGAAGTCGGCGGCCAGTTCAATCTGGCGCGCAAGATTCCGGGCAAGGAAGAGTTTGCTGAAACCTTGCGCTACTTCAGCACCCGTCTGCGCGAATTAAAGGTTGAGGTTCAGCTCAACCGCCGTGTCGCAAGCGCCGACTTATCAGGTTTTGCCCATGTCGTCGTGGCAACCGGCGTGATGCCACGCACACCGCCGATCCCCGGTATTGATCATCCTAAATCAGTGAGCTATATCGACGTCATCGAGGGCCGCAAAGCGGCCGGCAAGCGTGTCGCGATTGTGGGTGCCGGGGGTATTGGTTTCGATGTAGCCGAATTGTTGACCCATACCGGCACGCATGGTCTCGATCCCGCCAGCCCCGAAGCCGTGACGGCGTATCACAGAGAATGGGGTATCGATACCGCTTACGGCAACAATCGCGGCGGTTTGACCGAGCCACAGGTCGCGCCGTCTCCGCGCGAGCTATGGTTGTTGCAGCGCAAGACGAGCAAGGTGGGCGATGGGCTGGCGAAAACCACCGGTTGGTCACGGCGCTTGTTACTGCAGAAACGCGGCGTGCATATGATGGGCGGCGTGGAGTACCTCAAGATTGATGATGCAGGCCTGCACATCGCCGTCGATGGCAAGCCGCAGCTGCTGGACGTAGACACCGTCGTGATCTGTGCCGGACAGGAACCGCGCCGCGAGTTGGTCGCCGGCCTGGTTGCTGCCGGCATCGAGCACACGCTGATCGGAGGTGCGGATGTGGCTACTGAACTGGATGCCAAACGGGCGATCTGGCAGGCTACCGAAGTTGCGCTGGAACTTTGACTTGCGGGAGCGCGGTTAACTGCGCTCCGATTGTTGCGTAAGTTCAGCTCTCTGCAAATCCGCTGCGAACCTCGTTGCGGCCGTCGCGTTTGGCCCGGTACATGGCCTTGTCGGCACGCTGAAACATTGAGTTTTCGTCGTCGTCGGGGTCTACTTCGGTGATGCCGGCACTGAACGTCACCTGAAAGCTGATATCGCCAAAGCGGTGTGTCAGGCTGGCAAATTCACGTCGCAACTTGTCGAGAATCAGCTCTGCTGCAGCAACTCCGGTTCCCGGCAGCAGCACGCAAAACTCTTCACCGCCGTAGCGGCCGGCGATGTCCGTCTGACGCAAGCGCAACACTAGCAGACGCGACAAATTGCGCAAAACGACATCGCCGGCCTGATGCCCATAGGTGTCGTTGATGACCTTGAATTTGTCCAGATCAATGATCGCCAGACTCAAGGGCTGACCATTGCGCTGAGCGCGTTTGGTTTCTGTACTGATGGCTTCGTTGAGTCGCGCGTGATTGAAGAGACCGGTCAGACCATCTTTGGTCATCTGCATGCGCAGCGTGCGATGCCGTTCAACATGCGCAATGACGCGCTCGATAAGGTGATCGGGTGAGACGGGCTTACGCAAGAAGTCGGTAGCACCGAAGCGCATTGCCCGCACAAAAGGCGCATCGCTGCGCTCTCCCGATACGACGACGATTGGGATTCCGCTCCATTCGTCTTGTTGCCGAATGATCCGGATTACCTCGATTCCGTCGCAGCCCGGCATGTTGAGATCCACCATGATCAAGTCGGGTGAATAGTCGCGAATTGCTTCCAGGATACGCATCGGATCCTGCAGGTTTCGGGTGTCGAGGCCCGCGTCTTTCAATGCTTCAGAGAAGAATACGCCCACCGAAATCGAATCATCCACAATCAGCACCCGGTCCGGCGGCAAGGATGCGCCACCGGTCAAGCGATCAAGTTGTCCGATGATCGAGCGCGCGTTGAGTGGCAGGTGAAAAAAGCTCTCACCGCCCGCGCGCAGTGCCGCGAGACGGACAGCCATCGAGTCATCGGTACCAAAAAATACCATGGCACCACCTTTGGCCGCCACCGCGCCGGGCGACGGCAAAGCCGCATTAATGCATGCTATGAATTCGGTATGCACGGCGAAAACACACGGGGAGTCGCCGGTTTTAATCGTCTTGAGTTCATCGGGATGCTTGAGCCATTCGACCGCATAGCCGACCGGAACGAGTTGCTCGGAAAAAGCCAGGTAGTGTGACTCGTGGGGCGAGACGACAATCACGCCGCGTGGCCACGTGTGCGTGTTAGTTCGCGGCGACAACGCCAGCGCGGCGATCACTGCGCCCGACTGTTCGTGCAGTTCCTTCAGATAGCTCTGCGCCGAGCAGGCCATCGATTCGATGTATTGCTGCACGGCCCCGCATATGCGATCGTCGATCGAGGTTTGCTGATCAAACAGGTGTTGCAGTGTCGAGCGCAAGGCAGCTCCGACCGAATTAAGCTCAGCAAAGCCGAAACGTTCGCCGAACTTCTCGATCGTATCCATTACGTCGAGCAAAGCCGCCGGCAATGGCTGATCGTTTTTGGCCGCCGTGGCGAGCTCGTCGGAAATTCGCGCCAAGCTCACCGGCAGACCGAGTAAAAATTCACTGGCTACGGTTTGAAACTTGGTCTCAAGTGCGTCAAGGGCGTTCATTTATTCTCTCAAATATCAGCTGCAGTCACTATGGCGGCATAATACCCTGTCATTGAGTGCTCTTGATCGCTAATACTGGCGATGCCCTCCGTGACGGATCTTGGCAAAATTGCCTGTCATTCAGTTTGACTGGATACGTACCCATTTGCGATGCTTTGTATTGATTCATCCGGCCGCATCGGTCCTGTTATAAAGCCACTGGCTGAAAAGGCCGGACTGGAATTGCGTGTTTGCGCGGATACTCACGAATCCACTCGGTGCCTGACGGGAACGGAAACTTACACGTTGCTGGTCATTGTCGACGACGGTGATAGCGTAAACATCATTCGCAGCACACGCTTGCTTGCCCATCGTAGCGAATTGCCAATCGCCTTTGTAATGCACGAGGGCAATCATGATCTTGCTTTTGCAGCGCTGACAGCCGGTGCGACCGAGGTGTTCGTTGGCATCAAGAGCGATGCGCTGGCGGAAATGGCGCTTGCGCTCACCCAGTCTGTGCCCGACAGTGAGTTAAACGGCCACGTGCTTCTGGTCGAGGACTGTCCGATCCAGTGCGCACGGGTCACGCAGCTTTGCGATGAGATCGGGCTGGAGGTCCATACCTGCCTCAGCGTGGAGGAGGGAATTGCCAGCTTGAAGCAGCGGGACTATGTTTTGGCAATCCTTGATGTTGTCCTGCCGGGGCTGCAAAGCGGCCTGGCGTTGGTCAAGCACATTCGTAAATCGGAAGCACCTCAGTCGTCTCTGCCCATCTTGGTGGTATCGGGTTTTGACGACGTCGCGCGGCGGCTCGAAGCATTGCGCTGCGGGGCCGATGATTTCTTGACCAAACCTTTTGCGGATGAAGAATTTTTCTGGCGAGTGCGCCGCGTAATGGATGTCGGAACGACGGCTGCCAAAGTTAATGTTGTCCCTCCTGCCATGATCCGCTCCGCTCAGGATGATTGGCAAAAACACGGTTTGTCACAGCGTGAAATGGAGATTTGCGAGGCCTTGATTCTTGGCAAGACCGACAAGCAGATCGCCCATGAACTCCGCATCTCGTTCTGGACGGTGCGCACCCACGTCAGCAGCGTATTTGCCAAGCTGCAGTTGTTCAACCGGCGCGAGTTATTGACGCGTTACTTGCCAGGGCGCAAAGCGAAATAAATCTTCGCGCCGTCTCGCCAGCGCCGACTTTTTGCGACCATGACACGGTGTCGCCAGTAGAATGCCTGCCTCGCAGTATTTTTTGACGGCACGCCATGCTCATTGCTTCAAATATCACCATCCAGTTTGGTGCCAAGCCCCTTTTCGATAATGTTTCCGTCAAATTCGGCGAGGGCAATCGCTACGGCCTGATCGGTGCCAACGGTGCCGGTAAATCCACTTTCATGAAGATTCTGGCGGGCGAATTGGAGTCCTCCGGCGGCAACGTATCGCTTGATCCGGGCGAGCGCATGGCCTACCTCAAGCAGGACCAGTTCGCTTTTGAGAGCGTTCGGGTTCTTGATGTGGTGATGATGGGCCATACCGAAATGTGGGCCTGCATGTCGGAACGCGACGCGATTTACGCCAATCCCGATGCAAGCGAAGATGACTATATGCACGCCGCCGAGCTGGAATCGCGATTTGCCGAGTTCGACGGCTACACCGCCGAATCGCGCGCCGGCGAACTGCTGCTCGGCGCTGGAATTCCCATCGAAAAGCACGACGGCCCGATGAGCGAGGTCGCGCCGGGCTGGAAACTGCGCGTGCTTCTGGTGCAAGCCCTGTTCGCCAATCCGCATATTCTGCTGCTTGACGAGCCGACCAACAATCTCGACATCAATACCATTCGTTGGCTGGAGGATATTCTCAATCAGCGCGAATCGACCATGATCATCATTTCGCATGATCGCCACTTTCTCAACCAGGTCTGCACCCACATGGCCGATCTGGATTACGGCACGATCAAAGTGTATGGCGGCAACTACGACGATTTCATGGAAGCATCGACCGTCGCGCGCGAACGTCAGGTTTCGGCCAACGCCAAGGCGAAGGAGCGGGTCGCCGATTTGCAGGGTTTTGTGCGTCGTTTCTCGGCGAACAAATCCAAAGCCCGACAGGCTACCAGCCGGCTCAAATTGATCGAAAAAATTCGTCCGGAAGACATCAAACCCTCATCACGTCAGTATCCGTGGATACGCTTCGATTACGACGAAAAGGAAAAATTGCACCGACTGGCGTGCGCCATTGAGAATCTGCGCTTTGGGTACGCCCCGAACGAAGTCTCCTTGGGGGATGACGCCAAGAGTCCGGTCATCCAGGGCTTTACCATGAGTATCGAGGCGGGCGACCGCGTAGCCATCATCGGTGAGAATGGCGTTGGCAAAACCACCTTGTTGCGTCTTTTGGCGGGGGGAACCGGCGATGCGCGCCTTAACGGTTTGCTGCCGCAAAGTGGTCACGTCAAGTGGGCCGAGAAAGCCCGGCCCGGGGTTTTCGCGCAAGACCACGCCGCCGATTTCGCCAGTACGACGCCACTCACCGAGTGGATCGTACAGTGGGTGCGCGAAGGAGGCTACGAAGGCGGGGATGTCGAGACCTTGATCCGTGGCACACTGGGCCGTTTGCTGTTTTCCGGCGATGATGCGAAAAAGCCGGTCAACGTGGTCTCCGGCGGCGAACAGGCACGCATGTTGTTCGGCAAGTTGATGTTGTTGCGCAACAATGTATTGTTGATGGATGAGCCGACCAATCACCTCGATATGGAATCCATCGAATCGCTCAACACAGCTCTGGAGAAATTCGCCGGCACGCTTGTCTTTGTCTCCCATGACCGCGAGTTTGTTTCTTCTTTGGCCACGCGGATTATTGAT
This sequence comes from uncultured Propionivibrio sp., assembly GCA_964484585.1. GTDB lineage: Bacteria > Pseudomonadota > Gammaproteobacteria > Burkholderiales > Rhodocyclaceae > JADKHX01. The sequence goes on from CAZAGR010000048.1 coordinate 6,567, forward strand.
ATTCGCATGGACCGGACCATCATCGATTATCGTGGCACGTATGAGGAATATCTTGCCGGTCAAGGACTTGGTTAACAATGGTTGCACCAGAAACGCGGATGACTAAATCGATCTTGCGCCCTGCCCGTGCCGACGATGTGCCGGCTCTTGCGAATCTGGCCGGGCAGCTGGGCTACACGGTGACTGTTCCTGACATGGCGGGAAGGTTGTCGCGCTTGCCGGAATCGGAGGCAGTCATCGTCGCCGAAGCGAGCCAAAGCGTGGTGGGTTGGATGCAAATCGGCACTGCGTTCTCGATCGAATCGGAACCCTTCGTCGAAATTCGCGGCCTGGTCGTTGATTCATCACATCGTGCCGCTGGCGTTGGGGTCGCACTGATCGATTTTGCCAAGACGTGGACACGGTCCCGCGGTTTTACTTCACTGCGAGTTCGCAGTAATGTGCTTCGCACGGCCACGCACGGGTTTTATCTGCGGCGTGGCTTCGAACTGATCAAAGAGCAAAAAGTGTTTTCCTGCAATCTTGCCGGCACCGTAAACCGAGTTTTGAACAGGACATGATCGTGCTCCGAATATTCGCCCGAATGGTGCTCAGACTTTGCGGCTGGACCCTGTTGGACCTACCGCATCGACCGGTAAAGTCGGTAGTGATCGCTTATCCGCACACCTCAAATTGGGATTTTCCGCTCACCTTGCTGGCGCTTTTGGCGCTACCATTTCGCGCCCAGTGGGTCGGTAAGGACACCATGTTTGGGGGTCTGCGTGGTCCGATTCTGCGCGCCATCGGTGGAGTATCGGTCAATCGTCGTGAGCGCACCGGTTTTGTCGAGCGCGTGGTGAGTGAGTTTGAAAGTCGCGACACGTTTAACCTGGTGATCGCGACGGAAGGGACGCGGGCTTTGCAGACGGGTTGGAAATCCGGCTTCTACCGCATGGCGATCGCCGCCAAAGTGCCGTTGGTTCTCGGCGTCGTAGATTACTCAAAGCGTGAGGTCGGGCTTCTCGCGACTGTCGAGCTGAGCGGTGATGAGGCTGCTGATATGGCCCGAATTGCCGAGTGTTATGCCGGGCGCAAAGGCTATCGACACGAGCATGCGTCGCCAATACGATTGCTGTGAAACAATGTTTGTGTGCACTATCAGATAGGTGAACTGCCATGGAACCAAGAACCTTTGAACTCGCCGTGGGTAGTGATGGACAAGCCGTGCCGGGCTACGGAGTGCTGGCGGCCTGTATTCCAGCGACGGATTTCGGTCCGCCGGTCAGCGTTCTGGCGTGTGATCCGCGCCATGATCCGGGTCAGTCCATCAACGAACTGGCTCCGGCAGCAATGGCCTTTATTCGCGCCGAGATCGGCGACGCATCACCGCCTTGCCGTTGGGCGGTAATCGATTCGATTGGGCGATTCACCGAGGCGGTGCCCAGCTGGCAGACCGAGGGTCCTCCTGCCGTAAGCTTTGAGCGCTTCCCCAGCGGCTTGAGTATTGATGCTTTTTTTCGCGAAATGGGCGCGGCGGCCGAAGCCTCGATGGAGGTGCTGTCGTCTCTGGTCGAGGGGCCCAACATGTCGTTGGAAACACCGACCGCGCGCGAGTTTCTCGAGACGGTGGAGTCGCACGGTAATCTTCCTGCGCCGGGCGGCATTTTCCAGAAAGTCGATGCAGCGGCCGCTGATGGCGATGCGCGGCTGATCGCCGCGGCAATTCAGCCCGATCCGATGCTTTCCCTGTCGCTGATCAACTCGGCGAATGCGGCGCGTTTCGCAGCGTCCGGCAAGACCGCCTCGGTGCCGCAGGCGGTGATTCGGCTGGGCACCGGTTTCGTGCGTCGTGTCGTGTTCGTTGCCGAAATGATGGGGCGTTACCAGCGGGGCGTTTGTACGAATTTCGACTACCAGAATTTCTGGCTGAATTCGATCGCGGCCGGCGCAGCCATGAAGGCGCTGATGCCGAAATTTAATATTCCCGAACGCTATGCTGACGACGCCTTTACCGCCGGCCTGGTCGCGGGAATCGGTTGGTTGGCGATCGCCGAAACGTTCCCCGGCTTGATGGCGACGTACGTAGAGCGCGCACGCGGCGCCGATCCGATCACCAAAGCGCGGGCGCAGCGCGAAATTTTTCCCAGCGCGATCTGCCTGGTATCGGAACGTTATCTCGAGCGTTATTCCTTTCCCAAGAGTGTTCAGGACGCCGTCGCCGGCAATACCGACGAGGGGCGCAGCTGGTTTGATTGCCTGGCACAGGCGACCCGCGTAGCCCAGGCGCTGGTTCCGTTCGAGTGCATTGCCGTGCCGACGACGATCCCGGTGCCGGCAGAATGTCGCGAAGAGTGGGAGCGTTGGAGAGATGTGCTGGCGGTCCGCCGTTAACTGTAAAGCCGAAAAACATTCACCACGGGGAGCACGGGGCGACACGAGGATATGCAGGGGAATCGCGAGATTGTGCCGCACATCCGTTGGATGATTTCCCGTTTTCTCCCCGTGTCCCCCGTGGTCAATAGGTTTACAAGATGATTCTTCTCCGTAATCTCGGTTTTTCGCGCAACGGCGACGCGCTGGTCACCGGCGCAACCATGCAACTGCATCCGGGTTGGAAGGTCGGCCTGACTGGCGCCAACGGCTGTGGCAAGTCGTCCTTTCTCGCCTTGTTGCGCGGCGAACTGCATGCCGATCGCGGCGATCTCGAACGTCCCGGCGTTTGGGTCATGGCGCACGTGGCGCAGGACACGCCGGCGCTGCCGGATGCCGCGCTGGAGTTCGTGCTCGACGGCGACACCGAACTGCGCCAGATTGAACGTGATCTGGCGCTTGCCGAAGCCCATCATGACGATCTTCATTCCGGCGAGCAGATCGGTCTGTTGCATATGCGCCTTGGCGAAATCGATGGTTATGCCGCGCCCTCGCGTGCAGCCGCCTTGATGCATGGCCTCGGTTTCAAGGATGAAGACTTCGCCCGTCCGGTTGCGGAATTCTCCGGTGGCTGGCGCGTGCGCTTGAATTTGGCGCGTGCGTTGATGTGTCGTTCCGATTTGTTGCTGCTCGATGAACCAACCAATCACCTCGATCTCGATGCGATTTTGTGGCTTGAAATCTGGCTGAAAAGCTATCAGGGCACCTTGATCCTGATTTCGCACGACCGTGATTTTCTGGATGCCATCACCAGCCATATTGTGCTGATCGAAAACGGCAAGATGCAGCTATTCACGGGCACCTATTCCTCGTGCGAGCGCGCCCGTGCCGAGCGCCTGGCGAATGATCTGGCGCTGGCGGAAAAGCAGCGTCGCCAGGCTGCGCATTTGCAGAGTTATATCGACCGTTTTCGTGCCAAGGCCTCGAAGGCCAGGCAGGCGCAAAGCCGCATCAAGCAATTGGCGCGGATGGGTGACATCGCTGCGGCGCATATCGACACGCCCTTCAGTTTTTCCTTCCCGACACCGTCCTCATTCTCCGATCCATTGCTGATCATCGACCGCGCAAAAGTCGGCTATGGCGAGACGGCGATCCTCGACAAGCTTACTTTCAGTTTGCGTCCGGATAGTCGGATTGGATTGCTTGGCCGCAATGGCGCTGGCAAATCCTCGCTGATGAAATTGCTCGCCGGCGAAATTCAGCCGCAGGCCGGAACCCGCGAGGAAGGTCGCAACCTGAAGATGGGCTATTTCGCCCAGCACCAGCTGGAACAATTGCGCCCCGATGAATCGCCGTTGCAGCATATGATCCGTCAGGAAGGTCGCACGCGCGAACAGGATCTGCGCAGTTATCTGGGTGGTTTCGATTTCTGTGGCGACATGGTCGATGCGCCCTGCGGCCGCTTTTCCGGTGGCGAAAAATCGCGGCTGGCGCTGGCCTTGATGATACGCACGGCGCCCAATCTGCTATTGCTCGATGAGCCAACCAATCACCTGGATCTGGAGATGCGCGAGGCGCTGACCATGGCCTTGCAAGAAGCCGAAGCCGGCGTCGTCGTCGTCTCGCACGATCGTCATTTGTTGCGCGCCACCTGCGACGAGCTCTGGTTGGTGGCCGATGGCAAAGTGGTGCCGTTTGATGGCGATCTCGATGACTACGCCGAGTGGCTGGCCAAAGCGCGTGCCGAGGACAAGCGTGGCGATCCGGAAAAGAAGCCGCTTGTGGAGCTTGACGCCAAGGCTGAAAAAAAGTCGGCGCTGGCGGCACGGCGCGACACCCCTCTCACGGGAGCGCAGCAGAGTTTGCAGAAGGAGTCGGCCAAGCTAGAGAAGCAGTTGGGCAGTTTGCAGGGCGAAGCAAGCTTGCTGAGCGCGCAACTCGCCGATCCGGCGCTCTACGCCAACCCCAACACAAGCCGTTTGCAAGCCTTGACTCAGCGCCAAGGCGAGCTTATCCGCCAAATAGAGAACACCGAGACGCGCTGGCTGGAACTTCAGGATCAGCTGGAAAGCAGCAGCCAGTAAGTGGCATCACAGAAATGGAAAATTAAGTACCTTAGAAAAAATTCTGCACCACGTTAGATGAGTTTGGCTGAGGGCAACGCAGCGAAAGGAGACGGCCAGATTTCTGAACGACGCGCTTGATTAGCCATGAAGTTCAGCCGATGAATGTGGATCAACCCTACTCCTTCCCCTT
>CAZAGR010000049.1:0-11137 GCA_964484585.1 uncultured Propionivibrio sp.
CCGCACCGTCAGCGCCCACTTCCCATGCAATCGTGTCTCCCGCTGAGACATGCATGGCAGCGCGAACCGCCTGTGGAATGGTGGTTTGGCCTTTGGCCGTAATCTTGGCAATTGAAAGCATTACTCTTCTCCTGTAAGGATTGCATTCCTTCCTTACTTTAGATGGAGAATGCAGGAAGTTCAAGGAAAATTACGGAAGAATCAATGGTTCCAGGCTGTTCGAATTTAATTTGCATACCAGTCGATCATGAGAAAAAGTCGGCGCTGGCGAGACGGCGATTCATGCCGCAGACCGACATTGGTTTCAGGCTCGAATAGTGGGCAGCCAGTCGCAGGCGGGTCCATGAACATGTATCAGCCCACCTCAACCATGGCGTATCCCGAAGTCAATAATGCCAATGTTTCGGGGAAGGTTTTGCCGAATACCACTTGAAGCCGTCGATTGGTAATGTTGCCGCAGGTCACACAAAGTAATTGGGGAGGTGGGCCGCGCCGACTGATGAGTTCGACGAAATCGCTGTCCTTGCTGATAACTACGGTACATGTTTCATGCGCCGCCCGAATATTTCGATGTCGGATGCATCCCGCAGACCAAAATCGCGGAGGAAAATTGCATCCACGCCGTATTCGTGAGACAGCCACTCTGCAAGCAGCGGCCGTAATTGAGCATCTACCCAGAATTTCACGCAGCAATACGGACGATGTCGCTGCGGCGGGCGGCGAATTGCAAGCTGGCAGGAATGTCGTCTCGCTCCAGGTCGGGGAAATCCGCCAGAATTTCCTTGATGCTGACACCGTCGCCCATTATCTCGAGCAGGTCGCTGACTCGAATGCGCATGCCGCGGATGCACGGCTTACCGCCACATTTTCCAGGCTCGATGGTGATGCGACTGAGCAGGCTGGCGTCGATTAAATTCGCTCCACGGAGAGTTCCGGTAATCATAGATCAACACCCCATGCTGTAATCATCGGTGCGCTATTGAGAGTCCCGATGACGCACCAATGCGTAGGCATAGCGCCTGAATCCGCATGGTAAAATTGCCTTTTGTCACCTTTCGAGCCGCGTCCTGCGGCGCGCGCAATGATCCCCGGCCTACTCAAGAAGATTTTCGGCAGCCGCAACGACCGGCTCATCAAGCAATATTCCCAAACAGTTCAACGCATTAACGCGCTGGAAAGCGCGATGCAGGCGCTTGACGATGCAGCGCTCAAGGCCAAAACGGACGAATTTCGCCAGCGCACCGCGCAGGGCGAGACGCTCGATGCGCTGTTGCCGGAAGCCTTCGCCGTGGTGCGTGAAGCCGGACTGCGCTCGTTGGGGATGCGCCATTTTGACGTTCAGTTGATCGGCGGCATGGTGCTGCACAGCGGCAAGATTGCTGAAATGCGCACGGGCGAGGGCAAGACCTTGATGGCAACGCTGCCGTCCTACCTCAATGCGATTTCTGGCAAGCCGGTGCATGTGATCACCGTCAACGATTATCTGGCCAAGCGAGACGCCGAGTGGATGGGGCGCTTGCATCAATTTCTTGGGCTGACCGTCGGCGTGAATCTGTCGCAGATGCCGCACGACGAAAAACAGAACGCCTACGCCGCAGACATCACCTACGGCACCAACAATGAATTTGGTTTCGACTATCTGCGCGACAACATGGTGTATGCGGCCGGCGATCGCGTGATGCGCGGTCTGGGGTTTGCGATCATCGATGAGGTGGATTCCATCCTGATCGACGAAGCGCGCACTCCGTTGATCATTTCCGGTCAGGCGGAGGACCACACTGAACTTTATGTGCGCATGAACGCAGTGCCGCCCTTATTGACCCAGGGCGAACTGGTCAAGTCCGAAGGCGATCAGGAAACCGGCGATTACGCCGTTGATCTGAAGTCGCATCAAGTCTTGCTGACTGAAGCCGGCCATGAAAAGGCCGAGGAAATTCTGGCGCGCCTGGGCATGTTGCCCGAAGGCAGCAGCCTTTACGAGCCGGCCAATATTTTGTTGATGCATCATATCTACGCGGCGCTGCGTGCCCACACGCTCTATCACCGCGATCAGCAATATGTCGTGCAGAACGGAGAAGTCACCATCGTCGACGAATTCACCGGTCGTCTGATGTCCGGCCGGCGTTGGTCTGATGGCCTGCATCAGGCGGTTGAGGCAAAGGAAGGCGTCGCGATCCAGTCCGAGAATCAGACGCTGGCATCAATCACCTTTCAGAACTATTTCCGCATGTACACCAAACTGGGTGGCATGACCGGCACGGCCGATACCGAGGCCTACGAATTTCACTCGATATACAACCTCGAGACGGTGGTCATTCCGACCAATCAGCCGATGGTGCGCAAGGACGAAAACGACCAGATTTATCGCACGGCGGCAGAGAAGCATCATGCCATCGTGCTGGATATTCGTGCCTGCCATGAACGCGGCCAGCCGGTGCTGGTCGGCACCACGTCGATTGAGAACTCCGAGTTGCTGTCGACACTTCTGACCAAGGAAAAGTTGCCGCATCAGGTCCTCAACGCCAAGCAGCATGCGCGCGAAGCCGAGATTGTCGCCCAGGCCGGAAGTCCGGGCATGATTACCATCGCCACTAACATGGCCGGTCGCGGTACCGACATCGTGCTGGGTGGAAATATTGAAAGTCAGCTGGCCGCCGTGCGCGACGACGCAGCATTGGGTGATGTAGAAAAGGCAAGTCGAATCGCTACCAAGCGCACCGAATGGCAGGAGGTGCACAACAAGGTGGTTGCAGCGGGCGGATTGCATATCGTGGGCTCTGAGCGTCATGAATCTCGTCGGATTGACAATCAGCTTCGCGGTCGTGCCGGGCGTCAAGGCGACCCCGGCTCATCGCGGTTTTACCTCGCGTTGGACGATCCCTTACTGAAAATTTTTGCCGGTGATCGTCTCAACTCGATCATGGTTCGCCTCAAGATGCCAGAAGGCGAGGCCATTGAACATCCGCTGGTGAGCCGTTCGCTCGAGTCAGCTCAACGCAAGGTCGAGCAACGCAACTTTGATATTCGTAAGCAACTGCTCGAATATGACGACGTCGCCAATGATCAGCGCCGCGTGATTTATCAGCAGCGCAATGAGCTGCTCGACAGTGATGACATCACCGAGACCGTGACCGCAATGCGGCAGGGCTTGATTCACGACAACTTCCGTCTCCACGTGCCGGCAGAGAGCGTTGAGGAGCAGTGGGATCTGCCCGGACTCGAAGCGACGCTGGCGGCCGAGCTCCACCTGAAACTTCCCGTTGCCCAATGGGTAAAAACGGAACCGGAATTGGCTGACAACGATATTCTTAAACGCCTGCTGGATGCCGGTGATGCCGGCTACGCAGAAAAAGTGGCTCGCGTGGATCTTGCCGCCTGGCATGGTTTCGAGCGCAACGTCATGCTGCAGAGTCTCGATAGCCACTGGCGTGAGCATTTGGCGGCGTTGGACCATCTGCGTCAAGGCATTCATTTGCGTGGCTATGCACAAAAGAATCCAAAGCAGGAATACAAACGAGAGGCTTTTGAATTATTTGAAGGTTTGTTGCAGATCGTTCGTACCGATGTCACCAAACTGTTGATGACGGTCGAAGTACGCAGCGAAGAACAGATTGAAGTGGCCGAAGTGCCCCCGCTACTCGAGAATGTGCAGTATCACCATGCTGATTACGACGAGGTTCTGGGTAGTGCAGGCACGGACGAAGCGAAACCGGCAAAACCGGTTGAGAATTTCGGGCCAAAAGTTGGCCGCAATGATGTCTGCCCTTGTGGCAGTGGTAAAAAATACAAACACTGTCATGGCAGGTTGAACTGAGGCCGGCGGTGAATACTCTGATCGAGGAGGGGGATGCGGTCCTTGTTCTCGATCAGACGCGTTTGCCGGATGCGGTGGTAACTGTTCGGCTGAGCACGCTTGAAGATACGGCGGCCGCAATAAGAACGATGCAGGTGCGTGGCGCGCCGTTGATTGGCGCGACGGCAGCTTATGGCGTGGCGCTGGGGTTGGCGAATGACGCTAGCGATGAGCGACTCGATCATGTGATTGCGATTCTTGCGGCAACGCGACCGACGGCGGTGAATTTGCGCTGGGCGTTGGAGCGCATGCGCGGCCTGCTTAAAAAGTCGACGCAGGCGGAACGGCATTCATTGGCGTGGCAGGAAGCCAGAGCGATTGTCCAAGAAGATATTGCCGCCAATGCAGCGATTGGAATCCACGGCCTCCCGCTAGTGTTGGCGTGCCGGCGCGGTAGCGCGCCCTTGCAAGTGATGACCCACTGCAACGCTGGTCGTCTGGCTACGGTGGCTCACGGTACGGCGCTGGCGCCGATCTATGCTGCACACGCGGCGGGCGTGCCGATTCATGTCTGGGTTTCTGAAACACGTCCGCGCAACCAGGGCATGCTGACCGCTTGGGAATTGGCTGAGGCCGGCGTGTCTCACACGTTGATCGTCGACAACGCGGCCGGCCTGTTGATGATGCAGGGGAAGGTCGACGCGGTGATTGTGGGCGCGGATCGCATCGCCGCCAATGGTGATACAGCGAATAAAATTGGTACCTACCTCAAAGCCCTGGCAGCGCGGGAACACGGCGTCCCGTTCTATGTCGCCGCGCCACTGTCGACGGTTGATTTTGCGTGCCCGAACGGGGCCGCAATTCCGATCGAGGAACGCGACGCCGCTGAACTGCATGCGGGTCATGTCCCGGTGGCGAACCCGGCTTTTGATGTAACGCCGGCGCACTTGATTACCCGTCTGATTTCAGAGCGCGGTGCCGTGTCGCCTGGACAGCTTGACTCATGGATGCACTGAAGGCCGGTGTTCTTGCCACGGCCCGGGCGATGAACGCCCTGGGCATCAATCGCGGCAGCGCCGGCAATGTGAGCGTTCGCTGTGATGGCGGCTTTATCATTACTCCGACCGGCATGAGCTACGACGAATGCGCTATCGATGATATGACAAAAGTCGGCGATGGCGGCACGGCGTCGGGCCCGCGCAAACCCTCCTCCGAATGGCGCTTTCACTCTGGCATTTACGCCGCATACCCGAATGCCGGCGCTATTGTCCACACCCATTCGTCGTTCGCCACCGCATTGGCCTGTCAGCAGATGGGCATTCCAGCCTTTCATTACATGGTTGCCCGCTTCGGCGGTGCCGACGTACGCTGCGCCACTTACGCGACGTTTGGCAGTCATGAATTGTCCGAATCTATCCTGAGCGCACTGCAAGATCGCCGTGCCTGTCTGATGGCGCATCACGGTATGGTGGTTTATGGCGACAACCTTAAACATGCGTTGGCGCTTGCCATCGAACTTGAAACCCTGGCCGAGCAGTATTGGCGCGTCGTGCAACTGGGCGAGGCGAAGCTGTTATCGGCCGCTGAAATGCAGCGCGTGATTACCAAGTTTGCCACTTACGGACAGCAGGATTGACGTAGGAGAACGACGGCGATGAAAGAGAATTTGAGCCATGATGCTGAGAATATCGTGCGCATCTTTGCGCTGCTGTGGACCTACGATACCGCGCACTCCGCGTTTGCATTACTGGAGCGATTGCAAATTCGCCGTCAGGACGGCCGCCCGTTTACCCAAACTCAAGTCAATCACACGGTTGTTGAACTTACCTGGAGCCGATGGAACTGGTGGCGGGGCAACCGGAGCTGGAGGTGGTCGAGGAAGGCGGTTGTTTTCTGATGCGTGTTTCACCGGGGCTGCATCCCGAGTCGGAAAGTTTGCGCTACTACAACCCGAGCAATGAGAGAAAACGTGAGCTAAACGCCCCTGCGTGGCATAAGCGTATTTCAAGATTCCCCTCGCCGTCTGAGCGCCGCGCAGGATCTTCAACCGGTGCTGCCCACGACGCTGCAAGCGGAATTGCGGCCGTATCAGGAGGATGGCTATCGCTGGGCCATGCGCCTGGCAGGCGCCGGCCTTGGCGGTTGTCTGGCCGATGACATCGGCCTGGGCAAGACCCTGCAAGCGCTCGCCGCCATGCTGGCGCGTGCGGCTGGCGGGCCGGCACTGGTACTGGTACTGGCACCCACTTCAGTGTGCGACAACTGGAAGGCCGAAGCACGACGTTTTGCGCCCGCCTTGAACGTCGCAATTTACGGCGAAGGCGATCGTGTCAGCGCGCTCGCCGATGCCGCAGCCGGCGACGTGGTGGTGGCCTCTTATGCGCTATATCAGCAGGCGCATGAGAAGTTCTGCGAACGGCAATGGCATACCGTCATCGCTGATGAGGCTCAGGCCATAAAGAACGCCAGCGCCAAACGTTCGCTTGCCGTGTTCGAATTGCCGGCCGACTTTCGCCTTGCACTGTCCGGCACGCCGATCGAAAAACGCCTCGCCGAACTCTGGTCGGTGATGCGTTTTGCCGATCCGGGCTTGCTCGGCACCCTGGCGCGCTTCAACGAACGTTTTGTCGGGCCGATCGAACGCAGCCGTGACCGCGATGCCCAGCATATGTTGCGGCGGCTAATCGCGCCCTGACCGACAGCGTACTCGCCGATGGTGACGCTGCGGCATTGCCGAGCACTGACGATCTGATTGCTTTGATACGCGGAACCGAGTAAGCATCGGGCCTGAAAAAATCGGCGCTGATGAAGCCCCTGCGTTACGGGGCTGTCGAACAAAGACGCTCTTCTCGCCGTGGCGGATGGCGGGACGGCGATCAGCCTGTCGCATGCGCAATCTGGGTCGCCACATCGTGCCCGTCGTCATTCGCCACGGTCAGTGAATGCGCCGTTACCAATTGTGTGCGACAGGCGTCCAACTGCGTGTTGCCAGCAAGGCTGAAGTCAGTTTTGTTTGCCTTCCATTCACAACGCTATTGTGCGTGCCATTTTTTTGATTTAGGGTTGCGCGAATTGCTGTAACTTACTGCTCGGGAGTGACTATGTGCCGCCATGTTTGTATTTCGTTGATGCCGTTCCGGACTTGGGTTTTCGGACTGGCGTTGATGTTGGGTTTGTCCGCTAGTGGCGCCAATGCGCAGGTCGCGAGTATCAACGTCTCCGGCAGTTGGACCAACACTACAACCGTTGCCCCATGTCCTGCTACGGTTCAAGCGACAGCAACGGCGGTGGCGACCTATGCCAACGGAGTTCTCTCCACGACACGCACGATTGCGAGCAGTATTGGTAACCAATGCACAATAGTTTCGGGTGGCCAGACGTGTTCTTGGTCGGTTCCATCCGCCACGGAATATGTCGGTATTGCAAGTCTGGTATCAGGATTCAATGCATTTTCCGCTCAGTGTCTCGGCGGTGGTCCGACGGCTATCTCGGCAAGTATTGAATCAGCGGATAGCTACATAATAGTATACCGTGCGAATGGTCTCAACTTCACATCGCGAGCCACCAGAGACGCGCCGTCGCTTTCGCTTCTATCCGTCGGTGTGTCCGGCGGTGGATCGGTTGTATCTTCGCCAGCAGGAATTACGTGCGGCAATGATTGCTCGGAACGTTTTGTCAGTGGTACTAACGTAAGCTTATCGGCAACACCGGCAGCCGGCTACACCTTCGCCGGTTGGACGGGCAATTGTTTCGGAAAAGCGTCACAATGTACTGTCAACATGCTCGCGGCAAGATCGGTGACCGCAGTATTCACTTTGACCTCGAGAATTGAGCCCTCGGTACTCTCGCTGATTCAAGGCAACTGGTTCAATCACGAGATTAATGACGGCCTACGGTCGGACGGAACCATTGACGACCCCAAGAACGAATTAGACGGACCACTAACCGTCACGATAGATAGCACTGGAGCGCTGGTGTTTACTGCCGTCGATGGAACGTTCGTGAAAAAACCGGAGCAGTTCGTGGTGGATGAGACAGTAAGAACCATCACCATTGATGAGGGCGATGGGCAAACGAATTTGCGTTATGACGTCAGCACCGACCGAGTATTAGGTGAATTTCAGAAGTTTGCAAGCAACGGAGTCTTGATTCCGCGCTATGAGACTTGGGTTAGTGCGCGGGTGGCCACCACGCCAACAACCAAAACGGTCACTGGGTTGACGGTTTTTGGCAGTGACACCTTGCAGGCGGAGTCCGCGACTAGTTTTGTCGCTACAGCCAAGTACTCGGACGGCAGCCAGGGAATTGTCAGTGCGACGTGGTCTAGTTCAAACCCTTTCATTGCCAGTATTTCGCTTAACGGTGTTGTGACTTCCGGGACGGTCGGCGCCGACACTGCCTTGGTCATCACCGCGAGCCTTACCCAGAACGGTAGCACCTTCACGAGCAGTCGGCCACTTACCGTGACACCAGTCCGTGGCGGTCTCACCGGCTTGTTGCTCAAGGGCAGCAATAGTGTCCAGGCCGGAGCCGCAACGTTGCTGGAAGCTAGCGCAATGTATGGTATCGCCCGGCGTCGGGTCATGCCCACGACATGGACTGTTGTACCGTTCTTGGCCGGCACTGTCAGCAGTCGCGGCATATTTGTGGCCAGCGCGCTGGAAGTGGCGACGCCCGTGACGATTACCGCCAGCTATACGGACGCGGCGGGGGCGACGCAAGAAGCAAGCATTTCGATCACGGTCAGTGTCGTGCCCGCTGCGCTCACTCGGCTGACTGTGGTTGGCGCCCGTGGTGCGCTTGGCGTCGGCGAGTCGTTACAGCTTTCGGCCGTTGGTGTGTATGTTGATGACTCGCGCAAGGTCGTACCCGTCACTTGGCGGCTCACCAGCGATTCAGGAACCGCGGCTACCATTAGTGCTGCTGGCCAGTTTAGCGCCGGTAGTATTGGTGGGCGGTCGGTGACGGTGCATGCAAAATATCGGGAGGGTGAGGTGGAGCTTGAATCCGAGTTCGATATCCTGATACAAAGCAGCTCGGTGGCGCCGAAGATAGCTGCCGAAGTCGAAGGCAGTGGCACGCGCAGAGCGTCCAGTTTGTCGATCTGGGCCAACTCGCAACCTAGTGCCACCGCGCGCGGATCTGGTCCAACGAAAAGTTCGAGTTATAAGCTTTTTGTCGCGGCGTTTGTCCCCACCGGACCGCTGGTTGGAGCAAATCCCACCTGGTTTGTGCTGAACCGAAGTGCAGAATGGGGCCCGCTGGACTCACCGATTGCCGAGTATCTTTCGGGCGTTACTCAGGGTAGTTGGACGCTGATACAGCTGTTTGATGTACTTGACGCCAGCCAGATCGCGGGCACGCAGATTTATGTCGGCTATGGCGTGGATGACGAGGAAATGCTGAAAGAGGGACGGTATAGTCTGGTCTATCAGGTGCCATAGGGTTTTACGGCGTGACGACAACCCTCGCGTGAGGTGGCAGTCGATTTTTGTCTTCGCGGTTTGTCCTACGAAAACACCTCAATTTTCGTAGTAGTGATCAAGCGCCCGGGCAAAGGACTCGTAGATCTTGGGTAGTTCAAAGCCGTGCGCGTCGAGCGCCTTGGCGCGCATGAAAACGACGAACTGGCGCGTTGATTCTTGCGGCAAATCTTTGGCTTCCGCCGCCGTTTCGAGCAGCCTTGCCGCCATTCCCGCCGCGACTTCCCCCTGCTCGAAACCGGAGGTACCGATTGCCAGCATGCCGCCGTCTTCGACGTAAAAACCGTTGGTGCCGATGAGCGGAAGCTTTGAATTGGACTCTGTCCATTCGACGACTTCGGCGGGTGGAACCAGCACGGGGTCGCTTGCCGATCGGATGAGTTGGCGGTAATTGGTCAGCAGCAGAATGTCAGCGCGCTGGGGCGCGTCGAGGACTTCCTGTTGCCACTCGTCGAATGTCTTGACCAGGCGACTTCCGCTGTAACTCAGCGGTGCCCAGTCGAAGTTGCGAATGAACGTGTCGTCGTCGCCGACTGAACTGGATTGGTCGCCGAGGTGCATCAGACGCAAGCCGCCGCTGCTTTCTTTAGTGCGTGTCAGGTTGGAACCGTGGATGGCGTCGCGCACGGCGGTCAGCTGTTTGCGTTCGAGAATTCCGGTGACGTTGTTGGCTTTGTCATAACCGCAAGCGGCCGGGTCGCCGTTGATACCAGCGTGCACAATTTTCAGGTCCGGACGGTTGAGATAGTGCCTGGCGACGTAACGTTGCGCGTCGTCATCAATGGCGATGATGATGTCCGGCGACCATTCATCGATCGCGTGGCGCCCCTTCTGCCCAGCACTTTCTCGGTAGCTTGCCCACGGGTGACATTTGAGATCCATGTAGTGCCAACGTACAGACCAGTAGGTGCGACTGTCGAGCACGCGATGAAGGCCCAGATCGATATCACGAGTTACAGCAACAGCATAGGCACATCGACGCTCGCAGCCTACTGGAAGGATCCTGCTTTCAAGTCTGATGAGAAAGCCTTCTACTACGTGCGTGTGCTGGAGATCCCAACGCCTAACTGGACGGTGTATGACGCCAAGGTGTTCGGTACCGTACCGCCAAAAGCATCGCCGACCAGCCTGCAACAGCGCGCCTATACCTCACCCATGTGGTATTCGCCCAACTAATGCAACTTTGCATATTGTCTCGATTTCTAAAATATGCGTGCCGATATCACAAGATCAAGCGCATACAAATCTTTACAGTCATGCAACTTCTGTGAAGCAGAACGATCATTTTTAACAGTTTTCCTAGAAAGCTTTTTCCAAGAAGCGCAACAACGACACTATGGGAGCGACAATGCAAACACAGACAGGAACCTACAAGCGGTTTATGTCGCTGTTCCATACCCATGGGAATAGTGCTTGTGCCAGAACCGAGAAATTGGTTCTGGCATTTTTCTACGGAAATCACGAATTCTGTTGATTGGTTTCGCAGACAGGGTATGAAGATCGGTGGAAAATCGCCGTCGAGTCTCGATCCGGCGCTAGTCAAAGCTAAATTCAAAGGAGTATTCAAAATGAGAAGTTTTGGCCGCACATTTGTTGCCGTTGGCTTGACCTCGCTAAGTATCGGTCTTGCAAGTGAAATTCTCGCTGCCGAAGGCAAACCAGCGGCTAATCCCTTCCAGCAAACGGTGCGAACCAGTCCCTATCTTGAGCCGGCAATTCCCCATCCCGCGCAGGAAGCGGCGGTTCGCGACAAACTGGAACGACTGCAGAAGAAGACCGGTCGCACGCCCAACATCCTGATTTTGCTGGTCGACGACATGGGCTACGGTGATCCAGGTGCTTATGGCGGTGGCGTCATGAT
>CAZAGR010000050.1:0-1422 GCA_964484585.1 uncultured Propionivibrio sp.
GGACAGTTCGACCAATCGGCGGACCCTGTGTATCCGGGCCCAGTTCAAGCACTACACCGACACCTTCGCCGCCGCCGACGGCCGGCAAGGGCGGCAGCATGCCGTATTGGCCAGTCAGGGTCAGTACCATGGACGGATTGATGGGTGACGCCAACACCTTCAACAGAGCCTGTCCCTGTTCAAGTGGTGCTGGAGTGAATTCGACGGGAAAAATGACATCCTGGGGCACTGGACCACGGGTTTCATACATGGCTCTAAGCATTGTCATGACGGGTTCCTTTTGAGTTTATGGGGAGCGGTTAGGCAACCCCGATCGAGTTGCGGGTTTGTAGTTTGAGGCGGTTCTGGTCAGCCAAAACCGTTGAACAATTGGGCTATGGCGAAGTGGACTTTGGGATACGTCGGGTTTTTGTAGAGATAAAGGTCTGCTGCTGGTATCGACAGCCGGCTTGAAACTGATGCGGCGGATACGAATCCGCCGGTCGTCGGTGCATCAAATCAGCGTTATGGTTACGTCGATGTTGCCACGGGTGGCGTTGGAGTAGGGGCATACCTGATGCGCGGCGTTAATTAGAGCTTGAGCGGCGCCACGATCCATTCCCGGCAGGCTGACGTTGAGTCGCGCCGCGACGCCATAGCCGGCACCGACCTTGCCAAGGTCGACGCTGGCGTCGATTGCAAGGTCCGCCGGCAGGGTAATTTTCTGCATGCCCGCCACCGCCTTCATTGCGCCGATGAAACAGGCCGAGTAGCCGGCAGCAAACAACTGTTCCGGATTAGTGCCGGTACCGGACGTGCCAGGGGAAGATAGTTTGACGTCGAGGCGGCCATCGTCGGTACGTGAGGCGCCATCGCGCCCGCCGGTGGTGTGGGCGTTGGCGGTGTAGAGAACCTTTTCGAGTTTTGCAGTCATGGTCTTTTCCTTGGCAAATGAGTGTTGCAGGGGGATGAAGCGAGTCGAGCTACAAAGGCAAACCCAGACGCAGTCGGAGCGTCTGCATCTGTTGAGTAAGGGCTTTCACCTCGGGTAACGAACACTGTGCAGCGTCCATCACGCAGGCCGGGATTTTTGCCGCCTGATTCTTCAGCGTGTCGCCTGCCGCGGTCAGATAAATCATTACGCGGCGCTCATCATCGCGCGCGCGCTCCCGTCGCAAAAGACCGGAGCTCTCCATGCGTTTGAGCAGGGGCGTCAAGGTACCGGAGTCCAGAAAGAGTCTTTCGCCAAGCTGCGAGACTGTCATACCGTCGCTCTCCCATAGCACCAGCATGACCAGATATTGCGGGTAGGTCAAACCCATCGGTTTCAACAGGGGCCCGTAGAGTTTAGTCATTTGCAGCGAGGCGGAATAAAGCGCGAAGCACAGCTGATTATCCAGTCGAAGAAGCTCTTTTGCGGTGGGCAATTTGCTAGCCATGAAT
>CAZAGR010000050.1:1522-11041 GCA_964484585.1 uncultured Propionivibrio sp.
CTGATTATCCAGTCGAAGAAGCTCTTTTGCGGTGGGCAATTTGCTAGCCATGAATAAACTGTAGCAGGCAATTAAATTGTGTGCAAGTAAATTGTTTGAGTTCTAATACGAAACTATCGTAAGTTCATCGTTTCTTCCTGAAAAGCTGCCGTTCCGCCATCGCCAGCGCGGTGCGTCCCTTCGGGAACTTTTTGTTTCCGGCCAAATCACTGTGCTTTGGCGACCTGGACTATGATTGGCGCTGCTTTTATATCCAGCGTATCAAACGATGCCTGATATTTCCCGTCGCGAGCGCTTTCTCCTCGCCAAATTGCGAGGTCTCTTGTTTTTGCTGACGGGAACCTGCTGCCTGCTCGTACCGCCTCACGCCTTCGCGGCGGATAGCCAAGCCTCCAAATTCTATGCAGATGCGCTGGTGCGTTATGAGAAGAAGGACATCGCTGGAGCAATCATCCAGCTTAAGAGTGCGATAAAAATCGACCGCAAAATGCTGCCGGTGCAGATGTTGCTGGGCAAGGCGCTGCTGCAAAACGGCGAGGTCGTAGCGGCGGAGGTGGCCCTGACGGAGGCTCTGCGGCTGGGCGCCAATCGTGCGGAAATTGTGGTTCCGCTGGGACAATCGCTTCTGGCCCAAGGCAAACCCAGAGCCATATTTGATCGCAAGGAGTTCGCACTGGCCGGCCTGCCATCGGCGCTACATCTCCAGGTTTGGCTGCTGCGTTCCGCGGCCAGCACCGATCTTGGCGACACGCGCAACGCATTGCAGGCGATCGACAAGGCCCGTGAAATTGACCCGAAATCACCGGCGGTATTGCTCGCCGAGATCCCCGGACGCGTCCGCGCAAGGCAATTCAAGGAAGCCATGGCGGCGGCAGATCGTGCGCTGGCGGTAGTGCCGAACAGTGCCGACGCCTGGTATCAGAAGGGTTCGATTGCGCAGGCGGCGGGCGATTTACCGGCGGCGCTGAACGCCTATGAGAAAGTGCTCAAGCTTGATACCACACACGTAGAAGTGCGCGTGGCGCGGGCCGGGCTGTATCTTGATCTCGCTCGCCTGCCGGATGCCGCGGGTGACCTCGAGGAACTCAAGACCCTGTCGGCGGATGACCCGCGCACCGCCTATTTGCGTGCATTGCTGGCCGAACGCCAGCACAAGCCTGATGAAGCCAAAGCGGCGCTTAAGGAAGTTACCGCACTGATCGACCCGGTGCCAATGAACTTTATTCTTTACCGGCCGCAAGTGCTGATGCTCAACGCCTTGGCGCATTTCGGGCTCAATGAGATTGAAACAGCCAAGCAGTATCTCGCCGTGTTTCACGGCGTGCAGGGCAACACGCCAGCGTCAAAACTTCTGGCGCAAATCCATTTGCGCGAAGGACGGGTCGATCCCGCCATTGATGTGTTGGAAAGCTATCTGAAAGCCATTCCGGCCGATGGCGAAGCGATGGCCTTGCTGGGGTCGGCTTTGATGGCCAAGGGAAAGCATGCCCAGGCGGCGAGCCTGATGCAGAAGGCCCTTAAAACCCGCGACTCGCCGGAATATCACACGGTACTGGGTTTGAGTCTGGTGGGCAGCGGACAGTCAAGCAACGGCATCTCCGAGCTGGAAGCGGCCTACAAAAAAGATCCGCGACAGATTCAGGCCGCCACCGCGTTGGTGGGTATATATGTGCGTGGCGGTCAGGCGGCCAAGGCCGATCAGATGGCCGAGGGGCTGGTCAAGCGTTTGCCGACCAGTTCCGGCTTGTTCAATCTGCTCGGCATGGTGAAGGAGCAAGCTGGCAATGTCGCTGCCGCCAAGAAAGCCTATGGACAGGCGGTCAAGCTGGATGCCAAGATGCTGCCGCCAAAAATAAATCTGGCGCGTTTGGAGATTGCCACTAAAAATTACATCGAAGCCGCCACCGGCCTGAGTGTTGTTCTCAAGATGCAAGAAAGAAATGCCGAGGCAATGTACCTCATGGCAATTTTGTCCTATCGCCAAGGCCAAGTCGCGGCCACTCAAACCTGGCTTGAGCAGGCTGCCGAGGTCGCTGGGCCATTGGAAATTCGCTGGGGACTGGCGTTAGCTGATTTTTATCTTCGTACCGGTCGTCCCGCACTGGCTTTAGCAGCGGCCAAGCATGTCGCTGCCAAATCGCCGGATGAACGCACCGTATTGCTGACTTTGGCTAGGGCGCATCTGGCTGGCGGCGACCATAGGGCTGCCAAGAGCAGCTTGGTAGCAGCGACCCGGGTGGCTGAGTACAACGCGCCGGTGCAGGTGCAGATCGCCGTGCTGCAGTTGGAGGTCGGCAATGTGCCAGGCGCGACATACAGCCTTGGCAAGGCATTGTCCGGGCGACCTGGATATTTACCAGCGATGGCCATGCTGACCGAAATTGAGTTACGGCAGTCAGAGTTTGGCAAGGCAGAGCAACGTGCGCGAGAAATTGTGGAACAAAGTCCGAAGCGGGCGATTGGTCATATGCTCCTCGGCGATGTCGCAATGGCGCGTGGTCAGACAGCGGTTGCAGTTGATGCCTATCGCCGCGCCCAACAACTGGAATCGTCCACTAAAACCCTACTTCGACTTTTCCGAACACTGGCGTTGGTAGACGGCGGGAGAGTTCCGCAGCAATTGGGCGAGCAATGGATGAAAACCCATCCGACTGACACGGCGATCCAGAAGGCACTGGCTGATAGCTATGCCCGAGCAGGAAACTTTTCCAACGCTCAATTGGCATATAAACAGCTTCTAAAACTTGCACCCAATGACGTCACTGCGTTAAATAGCCTTGACAGTGTCATTCGCCAAAAAATTCCCGATCTAAGCAACGTCGCCGAGCCGACGTTGCCAGATCAGGTTGCTAAGAGCACTATTGTTGATATCCTTGGCACGGTCGAATCTCAAGCTGACCAAAGTGATCGAGACTTTCCGATCGAGATCACCAGCGATGTGCAACTACGTCGGCCCGACTGGACAGAGACTGACGCTCTGGAAGTGCTCGCGATGATGGCAGTGATGCCGAGGTGGGAAGCAATTCAACGGTGGCCGCTGGTACAGCCTGCCTTTGTCTCAGTTGCAGGATTGCCGACAAATATGGCGCAGTATGCGGCGGCGTCGTCGAAAATGTTTCAGTCTTTGCAGCGCTGACCACAGAGGTCAGGTATTGCCGGGTGACAGCCTCGCGCTGACTTAAACGCCGCTCAGTAGAATGCGGCCTTGCCACTCGCCTCTGCGCCATGTCTCTATTTCATTCACAATTTTTCCGCGACGTTCGCCGCGAAGCGACGGCGCTTTGGCAACTGGCCTGGCCGGTGTTGGTCGGACAAGTCGCTACCGTGGCGATGGGTGTCGTCGATGTCGCCATGACCGGCCACGCCAGCGCCGGCGATCTGGCGGCGGTGGCGCTCGGTGCGTCGGTCTGGTCCATCGTGATCATCACAGTCATGGGCGTGATGATGGCGGTCAATACGCTGGTCGCGCATGAAGTCGGCGCTGGTGCTTTCGGGCGTATTCCCCATCTGGTGCGGCAGTCGCTGTGGAAGGCTGTGCTGATCGGTATTCTGGCTTGCCTGGCGGCGAATGCGGCGGCCTCTGTCTTTGATTTCATTGCACTCGATGACGACGTTCGCGAAGAGGCGAAGCTGTTTCTGCACATCATCAGCATCGGCCTACCGCCGTTTGTGCTGTACCGCGCGCTTTACGGCTACAGCGCCAGTCTCGGGCAGACCAAACCGACGATGGTGATTGCGCTCGGTGCGCTGGCCTTCAATATTGTCGTCAATTGGCTGCTGATTTTCGGTCATTGGGGTTTCCCCCGCCTCGGCGGCATCGGCTGTGCCATCGCCACGGCAAGCGGCTTGTGGCTCATGTTGTTTGCCTTGATTTACTGGATACGCCGTGCGCCGGCGTACCGCGCCAGTTATCCATTCACCGGCTGGGAACCTCCCGACTGGAAGGAAATTCGAGCCATGCTCAAGCTGGGAATGCCGATTGGTGTCACCTATTTCGCCGAGGCGACGGCCTTTGCCTCCATCGCACTGCTGGTCGCCAAGTTTGGCGTGGTGACAATCGCCGCGCACCAGATCGCCTTGAATTTTTCCTCGCTGGTGTTCATGGTGCCGCTCAGCTTCGGCATCGGTCTGGTGACGCGGGTTGGCCAGGCGCTGGGCGCCGGAAGCCCCGTTCAAGCACGCTTCGTGGCCTGGGTTGGTGTCAGCATGGCGGTGGCCTATGCCGCGCTTTCTGCCACCGTCATCGCCTTGCTGCGCGACCAAATAGCCGCCGCATACACCACCGACGAAAACGTGCGCGCACTGGCGTCGGAGTTGCTCTTGTTTGCTGCCGTGTTTCAACTCTCCGATGCGACACAGGTGGCGACCTCGTGTGCCATCCGCGGCTACAAGGTCACGCGCCGCCCAATGTTGATTCACCTTACAGCGTTCTGGGGGCTTTCCCTCCCGCTCGGCTGCCTGCTCGGTCTGGCACCGGCGTGGTTGCCGCTGCGTCCCGCCGTGCCTATGGCGGCGCAGGGTTTCTGGATCGGCATTGTTGTTGGGCTGACCGTCGCCGCCGTACTGCTGACGGCGTTTCTGCACTATGTTTCGGCTGACCGTTTGAAAATCGATAAGAATTCCTTGTCGATGTAGTTTGCTGATTTCCTCTGATCTGGATCAAACTTGGTTCAGTCTTTATTCCAGACCACGACAAGTTGTTTTAGGATTTGCCAAAATGCACAAATGGCGTGCTTCTGACAGCAACGAATCCTGGGCACTGACCATTCACGTCGAGAGAATTCAATGAGACAGAATCTGCCGATCACCACTGTTGAGCGCTTTGTCAAAGCCGACGAGCCGATCGTTACCGAGACCGATCTGAAGGGCATCATTACTTACGCCAATCCGGCGTTTGTCGATATCAGTGGCTATGCGGCCGGGGAACTTGTGGGCCAGTCGCATAACCTGGTGCGCCATCCGGACATGCCGCCGTCTGCATTCGAGGATCTCTGGCGGACGGTCAATGCTGGCGTGCCCTGGCAGGGCTTGGTGAAAAATCGCTCAAAAAATGGTGACTTCTATTGGGTGGATGCCTACGTGTCGCCCATCCGCAAACGGGGCACGATCACCGGCTTTCGCTCGGTACGCGGAGCGCCGTCGCGGCAGGCTGCGACGGCTGCCGAGGCTCTTTACAAGGCTGTCCGTGAAAACCGCAGCACGCTGCCACGTACGCCAACCTATTCGCTGATGCAGCGATTTCCGTTTGGGCAGCGCGCCTGGATGGCCTTCATGGGTATGGGTGCGCTCAATTTCGGTCTGGTTGCCTTGGCCACGTCCGGGGTTTCGGCCTTGACCCTGTGGGCCGCAGCCGGTCTCAGCGCGGTCGCTGTTCTGGTCGCCGGCGGCTGGTGGGTGAATAATGCCATTCGCAGCATGGAAAAAATCGAGAAAGGCGTGCACCAGATCGAGGAAGGCAATTTTCAGATCAATCTGCGCGCCGAGGCGACCGACGAGTTTGCCAGCACCATCATTTCGGTGCAGACCATGGCCGTGCATTTGCGTTCTGTGATCGCCGACGTGTTGTCATCCTCGCAGCGTCTGGCGATCCAGTCGGGCAAACTGGATGATGTGTCCAACGCACTGGCCGCTCGAACCGGAACGCAGAGTGAACGCGTCGTGCAGGTCAGTGCGGCGACCGAGGAGATGAGTGTCACGGTGAAGGAAATCAGCCATGCCACCGAGCAAACCGCACTGAGCGCGACCGAGGCCAATCGCATTGTGGTCGATGCCGAGCGCAACATGCGCGACAGTCTGGCGTCGATCCGGCGCATGGTAGAAGTGATCGGTGAAGCGCGTACGGAACTCGACGACCTGCGTGCCGCGGTCGAGCGCATCGGACATATGACGTCAACGATCAAGGAAATCGCCGATCAGACTAACCTGCTCGCGCTTAACGCCGCTATCGAAGCTGCCCGCGCGGGCGAGTCGGGGCGGGGGTTTGCGGTCGTTGCTGATGAAGTGCGCAAACTGGCCGAGCGGACCACGCATTCGACGCTCGACATCAGTAACAACGTGGCCAACATCAAGCAGGTCACCGACGTCACGTTCAGTACCATGGAAAAGGCCGTGCGGGAAGTCGAGCTTGGAACGACGGCGATCGACGCCAGCAACCGCAATCTGGGCGAGGTCGCCGCTGCTTCCGTGCGTACGCAGTCGATGGCGGGTCAGATGGCCATCAGCCTGAAACAGCAGGCGAGTGCATCGGAGGATGTCGCCGGGGCCATGGAAGCAATGGCCGGCACGGTCGAGGAAAACAACCGCAATGCGATTGAAGTGGCCGCGCTGTCGAGCACGCTGGCCGATCATGCTCGCGCGTTGCGCGAACTGGTTAGCCATTTCGAAAAGCAGCTGTAAGCTCTGTCGGGCCGCGGCGCGAGGATCGTGCGTTGTTTTCGCCTTTTTTACACCTTGTGTCGTCCTGCCGCCGTGTCGCCAGCGCCGACTTTTCACAGCGGGCTGAGGTTTGCGGTGGTGACGTGACTTGGCCCTTACTGTGACCCTGCCAAGAGCTTGAGTACTTCATCTGCGGTGGCCGCGCCGGTGGCTGAATAGAGCGCCTTGTCGAGCACCAGAAACTGCGTGCATTGGGACGGGTTGGAAATGCGGCGGCCGAGTTTTTCGATCACGACGGCGGTCGTTGCGCACATCACGCCGGCGTCATCCACTTTCCAATAGCCCTTAAGCGGGAAAACTCCGCCGTCGCGCAAGCGCGTGTTGCCATCGACTACGCCATTGGCGGCGAAGCGCAGCTCATATTGACCGCCGCCGTCGGGGTTGTCGCCACGCACGGTGGTGCCGGCAACGATTGCGATGACTTCGTCACGGCCGAGTTGGCGTCCGCCGGCCGCAAGCAGTTGCCTGAGAGTTTTTGACACGGCGGCCGGTGCGTCTGCACGGCAAAGCAGCGGGCGCAATTCGGCAAGCTCGGCGGGCGCAAGACTGCTATTGCGTTCCAGCTCGGAACAGGCGCTGCGGGATAGTGCATCGCGCGGATTCAGCGGGGCTTTGTGCTTCAGGAGCAGATGGATTATTTGCGCGCTGCTTTGCGATGCGGCAATCATCAGCGCGGTGCGCCCCGCTACCGCTGCCGCCTCGATATCCGGGCCGCCGGCACCGTCACTGTTCCATGCGCTTGTGGCTGGCGTCACGCTGGCGCCGGCATCAAGCAGGAGCGCGACGCTCTCGGGCTGGTTTTCGTCGATGGCTGCCATCAGCGCGGTGCGCTGCCAGACGTTGAATTCATTTGGATCAGCGCCCGCTGTCAGCAGTTGGCGTACTAGCGGCGTCGAGCCAACTGAAGCCATCGCCACCATCAACGCCGTCTCGCCTGATGCACCACGACCGCGTTTGCGGCCGGGCGCACCGAACTCATAGCGGATAAAGTCGGCAATGACGTTGGCCGGTGCCTGGTTGAGCAGGGCGCTGAAAAGTGTGGAAAATTGCCGGCCCTTTTCCAGATCGCCGGGTGCTGGGGCTGGTGCGTAGCGTGGCACGTAAGGCACCGGTACAGTGCTGTGCGCCGTGTCGTCGTGACTGAGCAGTTCGGCCGCATGATCGATGGCTTCGATCACCAAAAGATCGGCGGCGGCGACCGCTTCGGCAGGTTTTAGACCGTGCGTGTTTTGAAATACGCCGGCCAATTCGGAATGCGCCGCCGGTATCAGCGGGATCAGGCGCCGGTAGAGTCGCTTGCTCGCGTTGCTGCGTTCTGACCAGTTGAAAATTGCCTCCATCATGGCGTCGTGACGACGGCGCAAGCCGGCTTGTTGACTAGGTCGCCTAGGTAGCTCAGGTCGATCGGCATCATCGATCGCCAACAGCGGCATGGAAAGCAGTGTCCACAGCGTCTCGCGCTGGAGATGCTGATCTTCAGTTCGTTCGGTGGGCGCCATGGCTGCTGCAAATCCGCCGGACATTGACTCCAGCGCAGTGATCAGGCGGCTGAACTCGGGCACGCGATCAAGTACGCCGGCAACTGGAAGTGTCACGTAGGTCTGATATAGGCAACGTGCCTGCAGTCCATCGCTGCCAAGTTCATAGAGGCCGGCAAAGGCTGCTTCGCCCCGCGCGGCGGGAGAATAGTAGCCCCACGGTTCGCTGACCAGCACGAAGGCGCGGCCGGCATCTTCAAAAACGTCGATGGCGGCGTAGTCGTCAGTCTGTGACGACGAGATGTTGAAGCGTCCGCCCGAGTTGGGTAGCTGCGTGATCCATCGTGCCAGCGATTTCGGCTCAATCAGTCGCTGGCCGTTCACCATAAGGCCGATGGCCCGCATCTGATAACTGGCATACAGCCCCGGATCGCGCAGCTCCACAGTGATATTTCGTCCGTTGCTGAACGCACTCGCCGGCCCATGCGTGCCAGCAATCTTCCGCAGCCCGGGAATGTGCGCAGGGTCAAGTTCGCCCACCTTGGCGAGGGCCTCATTGAGGCGGCGTGTCATCGCGCTGCACAGAGCCGGCTCGCGGTCATCGCGCAGACGGAGGTCGACATAGGCGGTGATCGGATGCAGTGATGTTTTGCTGCGCGCGGCAGGCGCCGACCAGCGTGCCAGTGCTGCGCTATGGCGTTGGTAGCTTTGCTTAAGGCATTCGCTAAGCGTCGCAAGCAACGTAAGTGTTGGGTCGGGCGCTGCGCCACTCAGTCGTTCGCGCGGAACTTTGCATTCGCGGGCGCGCCCGAGCAACCAGTGCTGGTGGAAGGCCATCAACAGCGAACGACTGGCGAATGTCTCGCCGCGCAAAGCCTGGCGAAAATTTGTTGTCGTATCGCGATCCAGCGCGGCTAGTGCCGGATCGGAGCAGATCGCGTCCTGCAGCGCGGAGCTGCGTTCGCTACAGTCAAAACCCGCGGCGTAAGTGGTGACCGACGCGGCGAGAGGCGCGATTACCGGCGACGGCTTGGCCGGCCGCGGCGCTGGGCTGGTGCAGGCGGCCAACAGCGTGGCGGTTGCGACCAATGCGGTCAGGAAACGCGGCGATCTGCAGTATTCAGTTTTCACGTCGACTTACTGGGTGCGAAAGTTTGCGCTGCCGTAGATGACATAAGATTCCGCTCCTTGATTGGGTGGCGGGGGAAACGGACCCGCTTTGAGCACGGCGGCCTCCGCCGCGGCGTCGAGCAGCGCGTCACCGCAGGGTTCAATTTTATAGCTCAACAATCGACCTTCGCGGTCCACGGTAATTTCGTATGGAATTGTGCATTGACGTTGCAAGACCTTCGTATCGCCCGTGAAGCCGGCAGGTGTCTTGTACGTTGCCGCTGCCGGACGCTGCAAATTCGCCACGACACGGGCTTTGACCTTGTCGGCGTAATCGGAAGGTACGCGCCTTCCCCCAGTTGACGCAGGGCTGGAGGTTCGGTCGGCCGCAGCCCAGTCGCCACCCGCGGTGAATGTGTGCGATGGCGGAGGGGCGTCAGGCGCGGCTGGCTGCCGTCGCCTGAAGTGTCAGCCATCTGTTCTTCGAACGGGGTCG
>CAZAGR010000051.1:0-10997 GCA_964484585.1 uncultured Propionivibrio sp.
CATAGACCTGGATGTTCCTGCTCCGGTCATCACCATCGCGCTTCAAATGCGCTTCGCCAGCCGTGATGTAGAGAATTACCCTGCGCGCATGTTAGCCGCGCTGCGGAATCAATTCGGCGGACACGCCATCAAAAAAGCGGAATAAAACAAACTAATGACTCCAACTGCCAATAATGGTTTGCTAACCACGATCGTTATCTTCGGCGCGTCTGGCGATTTAACCCAGCGTAAGTTGATGCCTTCTTTATTCAATTTATTTCGTAAGCGGCGTACGCCCAAGAAATTTCAAATTGTAGGATTCGGCGGCACGGTATTTACAGATGAGCAATTTCGCGAACATTTACATAAAGGCTTAAAAGATTTTGCCGGTTATGCCTTCACCGATGAAGAGTGGAACATCTTTGCGCCAAATCTTTACTATCTCTCTGGTAAGTATACAGAGACCGAAGATTTTGCCAAACTCGCCGACTATCTTACAAAACTTGAAAACGGCGACGCGAATCGTCTTTTTTATATGGCTCTTCCACCTACCTTGTTCCCTGCCATTATTGACAACCTCGACGCGACCGGTCAACTCCACGAGAATGGCGCGTGGCGGCGCGTGGTGCTTGAGAAACCCTTTGGCACAGACCTCGCTTCAGCCATTACACTGAATAAGCAGGTCCATAAGGCGCTGAAAGAAAATCAGGTTTATCGTATTGACCATTATCTTGGCAAGGAAACCGTGCAAAATATTTTATTCACGCGCTTTGCCAACACCATTTTTGAGCCCATTTGGAATCGGACATATATAGACCATGTGCAAATCAGCGTGGCAGAAAAAGTCGGGCTTGAACACCGCGCCGGATTTTATGACAGCATTGGCGTATTGCGCGACATGTTCCAAAATCATCTGTTGCAATTACTCAGCCTCGTTGCCATGGAGCCGCCCTCGTCTTTTAGCGATCAGCACTTGAGAAACGAAAAAGTAAAAGTCCTCAATGCAATCCAGCCAATGACTCCCGAGCAAGTATTGACAAACACCGTACGCGCGCAATACAAGGGGTATCGCAGCGAAGATCAGGTTAACCCCAACTCTGTCACGCCAACCTATGCCGCGTTGCGTTTCTACATTAACAACTGGCGTTGGAAAGGCGTTCCATTTTATTTACGCTCCGGAAAAAATCTCGCAGAAAAACAATCGCAGATTATTATTCAATTCAAAGAACCTCCGCTTGCCATGTTTCCCATGCAAACGACGAAACCCAATATCCTCGTGCTTTATTTGCAGCCCGATGAAGGCGTACACTTAAGATTTGAAGCAAAAGCGCCAGACACAGTAGCCGAAACGCGTTCTGTAGATATGGAATTTCATTATTCCGAAGCATTTGGAAATGCCGCCATCCCTGAATCATACGAGAGGCTGCTGCTGGATGCGCTGCAAGGCGACGCGTCTCTTTTCACCCGCGCAGACGAAGTAGAAACCGCGTGGTCGTTGATTGATCCAATTCTACAAACATGGGACGCGCATCAGACTCCTGCGCTGGCATTTTACAAACCCGGCAGCTGGGGTCCGCCTGAGGCATACCAGCTGCTTGCTCGCGATGGTCGCCGCTGGCTAAATGAAGAAACCAGTATGATGCTGGATAAAAACGAGTAAAAAAATGGACATCGCGCTTGCGATGTCCATTTTTTTACAGCCTTGGCAGCACAATCGTTTGCTGCCCTTGATATTTTCCTTTTTTATCTGCATACGAAATTTCACACTCCTCGTCTGCTTCAAAAAATAACACCTGTGCAAGCCCTTCGTTTGCGTATACTTTTGCAGGCAAGGGCGTGGTATTAGAAATTTCAAGCGTAACAAAACCCTCCCACTCCGGCTCAAACGGCGTGACGTTGACAATAAGCCCGCAGCGCGCATAAGTGGATTTGCCCAAGCAAATAGTCAACACCTTGCGCGGGATGCGGAAATATTCCACGGTACGCGCCAGCGCAAAAGAATTGGGCGGGATAACGCACACATCGCCTTTAAATTCCACCATAGACTTGGGATCGAAATTCTTGGGGTCAACGATCGCGGAGTGGACATTGGTAAAGATCATAAATTCATCTGCAACACGGACGTCATACCCGTATGAAGAAACACCATAGGAGATCACACCTTGGCGGACTTGCTTATCTATAAACGGTTCAATCATTTTCTGTTCTAACGACATCTTACGGATCCAGTGATCAGGCTTTAATCCCATATTATTTCTCTCCTTTGACAAGCGTTTTTTTTCAAAGCCCTATGATTTTATAACAAAAGTGAAAATACGCAATTCCCAATTCTTATTATATAATTACGGCATGTTCATTAGTTAATTACAACCGAACAAGGAGAAAAAATATGGAAGAAAAGAGCAGTAACAGGTTGGAAATAATTGTGGCGATTTTGATTGCCGTCACAACCGTGCTAGGCGCAGTCGTGGCGTGGCGCGCTTCCGTGGCGGATGACGCCTCGGGAGATGCAGACTTCGCCGGACTACAAGCTACGACGAACGCCGAAGAGACGCGCGCGCTTAATTTTGTCAACACTTATGAAAACTACGGAACCTACACCACCTATAAACGCTATAGCTTGCTAGGCAACCTGCTTGCAGAAGATGCATTTAATGCAACCGACGAAGCAGACGCCGAGTTGCTGGATGCGCAGCGCGCAAACGCCCAGGATCTAGCCATTGCAAATCAGGGTTTGTTCGACAACAAATACCTGGAACGCGACGGTTCATATAATACGCAGCGTCAACTCGGCGAGATGTGGGCAGATGCTGCAAAGGAAAAAGACCTTTATCCTGATCCGCAATTTGCCGAAGCCGATAAATTCCGCGACAAAACAAACGGCCTCCTGCAAAGTCTGATGATTATTGCTCTGGCGTTGGTATTTTATACCTCCGTAGAGCTGGTCAAGGAGCGCGCCCAATACGCAGTGGCGGCGCTGGCTACGCTGATCATGGTCGGCGGAGTTGTAATGGCGGTATTAATTGAAATAGGCAAGTGAGGAAATAAAAATGAGCGATGAAAAATTTAAAAAACTGATTGCTGTACTAATCGCGGTAGTCACAGTCGTTGCGGCTATCGTCACTTTTTTACAAAACGACGCCAGTCAGCGTGACGACCATGCCAACCGTGACACCAAACGTTACGCCGCCGAAGCGCTGGGACGCAGAGTCAGCGGCGATGCGCGCGTGAATTATGACTACAACACGGCTTATCAAAACTGGCAGGAATTAGACTTACTAGCCTTCTCGGCTACGGATCGCGGCGATGATGCCGCCGCTGAGCGCTACCACAAACTGCGCGACGAGATAACTCCGCTTAGCCCGCTGTTATCCGCGCCTTATTTTGATCCACAAACCGGCGAGACGGATATTGCTAAATATGAAGCCGACACTTACCTGGTCGAGATTGAAGCGCTGACTCAAAAATTCAATGCTGCGGGTTTGGTCAAAAATGAATGGGACTACAAAGCCAATACCTACATTTTACACCTCACCTTGCTGGCAGTATCGCTATTCTTGCTTGGCTTAGCCGCCACCATATCCGGCGCAATCACGCGCTGGATATTTTCCGGCACGGGCGTTTTGGTTGCAGTGGTTGCAATAGCTTGGTCGGCATTAATATGGGCAAGCCCCGTTTACGATTTACGTGAACAAGGCAACGCGATTGAATCTTACGCGCGCGGCTTTGGGTTGGAACATCAAGACCTTTATGAAGAAGCAATTAGCGCATATGATGCGGCAATCAGCGCGGCGCCTACCTATACCGACGCGTACGCCGCGCGCGCAGGCGCAAAAGCGGCAATCGGCGATTTAGAAGCAGCCATCACAGATTATGAAAACGCGCGCACCAATGGCGACACCAGCGCCAACACCGCCGGAGAACTGGCTTGGATATATTACCAGCAGGGACGATTCGACGACGCGATTAGCATGAACCGAATTGCTCTCGAATCTTCGCCCGGCGAATTGTGGATCCGTTTTGATTTAGGTCTCGCTCTGTTGGTTTCCGGTCAAACCGATGCAGCTCAAGCCGAATATGACACCGGCATACAAAACGCCGCCAAACAAGTAGCCGACGCCAAAGCCGCCGGAGCCGTACCCCCCTCTGATTTATGGTGGTCGCTGGACGCCGACGCCGCAGTTAGTTTGGATAATTTAATTGATACGATAGATGGAATTGACAGCTATCCCCCGCCCGATAAAATTGCCGACCCCGAGGCAGTGCAGAAAGAAGCCGAGTCTTTGATAATCAAACTTAAAGATGCGGCTGTGTCTTTGGAATTTAACGGCAAATTACCCGATGGAGAGATTGCGGCAAATATCAGCGAGTTTGAATTTACCGAACCCGTTGCCTACAATGATCAAGGCGAAGTAACAGAGTACAGCGCCCCAAGCGATATCTTTAGTTTCGGGACCCAGTCTATTGCAGTTCTGTTTGACTATGAAAACATGAAAGACGGGCAGGAAGTCCTCTTCAAAATTTACATTGACGAAGAGGAAGACCCGTCATGGCGCGTGGTTTCCCCATGGGATTTAGGCGCGTCTGGCTCTGCAGAAAAACCGATCAGCTTAGACTATAGCGACAACTTTGTCCTACTTGCCGGAGATTACGTAATCGAGATGTACGTTGATTCTCATCTAGCGCAAAGAGGCTGGTTTACTATAGAAGAATAGAAGAAAATAATTCCGATTTAAAATAAAATCACAATAAAAAGACGAGTCGTCCAAACGGCTCGTCTTTTTATTGTATAATCACCCTATGGCAAATAAAACCTACCGACAAACCATAAATGAATGGCGACAAGAACGCAACGAAACTATTCGGAAAGAAAATGGATGGCTTTCGCTTTTTGGGCTATGCTGGCTGAAACTCGGCAAGAACAAAATTGGCTCTGGCCAAGACTGTGAAATACAGTTGCCTGAACGTGTTCCTGCTTACATAGGCTACGTTGATTTCAACGGGAAATTTGTCACCCTGCACGTTGAATCAGATCAAAACATCCGCGTCAATGGCAAAAAGACGGATTTCACTATCTTGCAGACCGACGAATCTGAAAAACCCAGTTTTATTGACTTGCTAGACATACAAATGGTAGTCATCCAGCGCGGGAATCGATTCGGCGTGCGGATATGGGACAACCAGCGCGATACGCGTCAGAGTTTCCCCGCGCGTACTTGGTATGACATTGACGAAAGTTTTCGCATCCCTACAACTTACACAGCATATGACCGCCCCAAAATGGCATACTTTCCCGACCTGACCGGCGAGAAGTCTGAATTCCCAGTGGAAGGTTATCTTTCATTTGAATTTGGCGGAAATCACTACCAACTTGATATTAATAAAGAAGATGACGACACGCTCTTTGTCCGTTTTTGGGATCTTAGCAGCAAAAATGAAAGCTACCCAACCGGGCGTTATCTCATTGCAGACCAGGAAAAAGACGGCTCCATTTTTATTGACTTTAACAAAGCCTACTCGCCGCCCTGCGCTTTTACCGATTTTGCCACCTGCGTTTTTGCACCCGAACAAAATCATTTAGATTTCAAAGTTACTGCCGGTGAAACATATAAGCAGGATTATTAGAAAAAAACGCCCGCGCAATACTCTTGCGCCGCGCGTGGCGTGACGATGACTAATCAATTGTTATTGATAATTAGACCTCTTGCATAAGTGAACAATAATAATTTGTAAGTTTTTTTGAACCACGGAGGCACTGGGACACCGAGAGAAAAAATGAAAAACTCCGTGCCTCTGTGTCTCCGTGGTAAAAGGTTTAAAACTTTTGCAAGAGGTCTATTCATTAAAAAAACGAGGGACTGCTCAAAATAGGCTGTCCCTCGTTTTTTTGTTTATCAAACTAGAGATTACGGAGCTTCGGTTGCGTAAGGAGCTTCGGTTGCGGAGCCATCGGCTCCACTACCAGCGCTCATACCAGCCCCCGTGAAATTTATGATCATACCAAGCACAATAGCGCCTGTCCAAACATACATCCAGGTTTTCAGTTTCAATTCTTCACGTTTAATATTCATCCATCCCCAGATGAAAGTGTAAATATTGCAGGTAACAAATCCAATTAGAGCTTTTACAAAGCCGCCATCTTGAAACAACTTCCACAAAACAACAAGACCAACAACCTAAGCAACAAACCCACCGGTCCCCATATTAGCTGAAACTTCCATTGCACACTCTCCTATAAAAAAATAGATTTATGTCATCAGGCGAAACGCCCAATAAAACACTAAAGAAAAGAACACCCACGCCGTAACTCCGTTACGAGTTTCAAGGCTTGAAATTACGGCAAGCAAGTTGCGGCGCTGCGTTTCCGGCAAAACAAGAACGGCTATGATCGCGAGTAAGGCTAATATAAAAATTGGGGCAAAAGCATGTGTTTGGAATGATTGGGCAAAATCACCGTGGACAAACTCGATCATAGCGCGAGTTAATCCGCAGCCCGGGCAGGGAACGCCTGTAGCGGCAAGAATCGGACAACGCCAGCCCTGCAACCCTGCAAATCTCAGCCCGAAATGCATGGCGCCGATGCCCGCAATAAATAAAGTTTCGCTGCGGTTTTCAAGCACACTTGAAAAAGCTGGCGCGTACCAAATTCGATTAAAGGTTTCATTCATAGATATATGAACACATAAAGGTTTTTGTAGTTGCGATTGCTCTTTATTTCACCAGATTAATTTATCACGTCCAGTCAGGGTTACCCAAAATTCTTTGGTATAAACGCTTACCTTTCTGCTGGTTAATTTTTATGCTATGATTCGCATCAAAGGAAAATA
Source organism: uncultured Propionivibrio sp. (assembly GCA_964484585.1). Classification (GTDB taxonomy): domain Bacteria; phylum Pseudomonadota; class Gammaproteobacteria; order Burkholderiales; family Rhodocyclaceae; genus JADKHX01. The sequence continues at coordinate 6,807 of CAZAGR010000051.1, forward strand.
CTATGCGTATCTTAATTAATTTCTCCCAACGGATAGACAATGCCACCGAATATCTTGGCAAAGCATCTGCGATCTGCGTACTGCTTACAATCAGCATAGGCTTTTACAATGTCATCGCCCGTTATCTCGGCAGATTTGTCGGCTTCAAACTAACCACCAACATGTTGATTGAGTTGCAGTGGTATCTCTTCTCACTGACTTTCCTGCTTGGCTTTGCATACATTCTCAAAAACGGAGAAAATGTCCGCGTGGATTTCTTATACGCAAAGTGGACTCCAAAAACAAAAGCATGGGTTGACCTTGTCGGGCATGCGGTTTTCCTCACCACGTTTTGTATCATCGGCTTATATGTTTCCACACATCCCATCTTGCAATCATGGGGATATCTATCCGACGGAACTTTCGGCGCATGGGAACTCTCTCCAGATCCGGACGGGCTTCCGCGCGCGCCGATCAAATCCATGATTTTATTTGGTTTTGGAATGTTGCTGCTGCAAACAATTTCCGAAATCATCAAAAGCATTGAAATTATCAAGAACGACAAAAAGCATTAAACACAAAGGACACAACGGTCACGAAGGAAAACCGTTAAGGAATTTTCGATCTTCAAACCTTTGTGTACTTCGTGTCCTTTGTGTTAAAGATTTTAACAAGGTTGCATATGACCCATTTTGAATTCCTCGCCATCATTATGTTCTTTGGCTTCTTTATATTTATTATGAGCGGCTATCCCGTCGGATATTCATTTGCCGCGACCGCAATTTTATTTGGCAGCATTGGATGCGCGCTCGGCGCATTCAACCTTAATTTACTCAAACTTCTTCCCAGCCGCTGGTTTGGAACCATGTCCGATTTCACCTTGCTGGCAATTCCATTTTTTATTTTCATGGGCGCGGTTTTTGAGCGCTCGGGACTGGCAGAAGAATTACTTGAAACGGTCGGCAGGCTGATGGGCAGAATCCGCGGCGGGCTTGCGCTGGCGGTCATCCTTGTAGGCACACTACTCGCCGCAACCACAGGCGTCGTCGCCGCAACGATCATCATGATGGGCATGTTGGCGCTGCCGACCATGCTCAAATATGGCTACGACAAGCAACTCGCCACAGGCGTGATCACCGCGTCCGGCACGCTCGCACAAATGATTCCGCCAAGCCTTGTGCTGGTCGTGTTGAGCGATCAAATCGGCGTACCGGTCGGCGATCTATTTTTAGGGTCGGTTATTCCCGGGCTTTTACTATCCGGACTTTACATGCTCTACGTGATCGTCATTACATGGATGAAGCCGCACCTCGCGCCTGCGCTGCCCCCCGAAGCATTTTCTGTTACAGGCATGGCGCTGCTGCGCAAGTCGACGCGGGTTATCATTCCCCCGGGCTTACTCGTCTTTTCTGTCTTGGGCAGCATCTTCTTCGGGCTCGCATCCCCCACCGAAGCAGGCAGCGTAGGCGCAGTCGGCGCATGCCTGCTGGCATGGATGAACAAAAGATTCACATTCAAATTAATTCAAGATTCCGCAATAGCCACTGCGCGCATTACATCGTTGGTGATTACAATTTTATTTTGCTCCACTTTTTTCAGCCTTGTCTTTGACGGCTTGGGCGGACAAAAATTAATCACCGAAATGCTCATCAACATGCCCGGCGGATTTTGGGGCTTCATCATCGTCGCAAACATCGCTATCTTTTTATTGGGCGTATTTCTGGAGTTTGTTGAGATATGCTTTATTGCCATGCCGCTCTTTGTCCCCGCCGCCCATGCGCTGGGCATTGACATGGTTTGGCTGTCTGTCGTTTTTGCGATTAATTTACAAACCGCGTTCATCTCTCCGCCGGTTGGATTTTCGCTGTTCTATTTACAAACTACCGCCCCCAAAGAAGTCGCCACCGCCGATATTCATAAAGGCGCGCTGCCATTTATGGCGCTACAAGTCGTGGCGTTAATCATCGTTGTGCTCTTCCCACAAACGGTGACTTGGTTGGTTGATCTATCGGCAGGCGTTGCAATTAGATAACTATACAATCAGAGAATAGAGATTAGCCTTATCTCTATTCTCTGATCACTACTCACTACTCTCTATTCTCTATTCTCCAAAAACTTCAAAAAACTAAACTCATTCGTAAAATTCCATTTCTGTATGCGCGCGCGGAATTCCGACCATTTTTCATAGATCGCCTTGAACTCGGCATCCTCGGCAGATTTCGCGTCATAGATTTCAAACGCTTTGTCATAAGCGGCTTTTAAGATCTCATCGCTATAAGCAGATAGTTTCGTTCCGCCTGCTACAAGTCTCTCCAACGCTTCGCCATTGACCGCATCATACTGCGCCGCCATCGTAAGATTAATTTCAGCCGCCGCAGCCTTAAGCGCGTCTTGATATTGCGCGGGAAGTTTTTTCCACTCATCCAGATTAATTTGTAATTCAAGCGTAGGACCTGGTTCCCACCAACCGGGGTAATAATAAAACCCGGCGGCTTTATTCAACCCAAGTTTTTCATCATCATACGGACCCACCCACTCCGCGGCATCAATCGCGCCGGTTTCAAGTGACTGGAATATCTCGCCGCCTGGAATTGTCTGCGCCTGCACGCCCAACGCAGACATGACCTGCCCGCCCAAGCCGGGGATGCGCATTTTCAAGCCTTGCAAATCTGCGATGGTATTAATTTCCTTGCGAAACCATCCACCCATTTGTACGCCTGTATTCCCAGCCGGAAATTGAATGACATTAAATTTCTTTGCATAAAAATCCTGCAAGAGTTCAAGTCCGCCGCCATAATACAACCATGAATTTTGCTGCGAGGCAGTAAGCCCAAAAGGCAGGCTTGTGCCAAATGCCATTACCCAACTCTTGCCAATGTAATAATACGAAGCGGTATGCCCAATAGGCACCGCGCCGGAAGAAACTACATCCAAAACTTCGGTTGCTTTCGCAAGCTCGCCGCCCGCGCGGGGCGTGATCTTAAACTTGCCGCCCGTCAACGATGCAACGCGCTCGGAAAATCTTTGTGTTGCGCCGAATAACACATCCAAACCAGCGGACCAGCTGGTTGCCATTTGCCAATCCACTACGGGGAGGTCATTTCCCGCGGCGGCTGTTTGCTGACCCTCCACAAGCGCAGGATCGGCGCACGCGACAAGGGTCGTCGCGGCAATTCCCAAACCGGCCGCCTTCAAAAAATCACGTCTGTTCATTGTTTATTCTCCTTTTACGAGATTTGGGTTCAAAGATAATTAAAACAAAACACGGTTTCTTCACCGTGTTAGTTTTTTATTTTGCGTATTGCCTGAGCCACCATGCAGAGCCGGGCAAGTCGCTTTCAGTAACAATCCTAAGCGCTTCATCTGTATCAAAATAAACGCGGCGCGGGTCAATACTGAGGAAGTCGTCGCGCTGCTCGACAATCATATATTCAGCCCAGGGGAGCAAGCTTGGCGGGTTACCATGCGAGTAAACGAACTTGAACGCGTTGCCGATACTTCCCGGGTTGAGGATTAACCTATCACCATAACGCCGCATCATCTGAATGTGTGAATGTCCGCCAATGAAAATATCCGCGTCGTATCCTTCGAAATATTTATCCAACAGTTCGGGAGGCGTAGTATCTTGAATAATATCAGTAGAAGAAAGCGGCGAGCCATGAAAAGCAAGAATTTTTATCCCGTTCGGCAGAGTAAGATTGAGCATCGGTTTAAAAGAATCTAGAAAAGCACGGTCTTCAATAGTGAGTTGTTTTTGACACCAATACAAGTCTGGGACAAGAAAGTGCGTAATCTCGTATAGATTTGCATTTTCGGGGTCAAGCACGGCGGCATCATGATTCCCCTTAATATATAAACAACCTAAAGCCTGAAGCGCTTTAAGCGACTCGACAGGTTGAGGTCCCATGGTGACGGTATCGCCAAGGCTAATAAATTGGTCAATTTTCTGAGCTTCAAGGTCTTTGAGAACAGCCTTAAACGCCGTGTAATTGCCGTGAATATCAGATAAAAAAGCGATACGCATAAATAACCTTCTGCATAATTATTCTCCATATTGTACACGAATGTAGAATAAATTAATAGGAGATTAATACTTGTTATAAAAATGGAACTTTCGGAAACAGGTTTTTTCAAGGGAATACGCGTCAATATTGAGCTAAGTTTTTATGACATTTGTTACATATTTATTCACAGGGTTGGTTGTAAAATAAA
>CAZAGR010000052.1:0-10979 GCA_964484585.1 uncultured Propionivibrio sp.
AAATTGGGTCAAGCGCTCGTAGATAGAAATATGGATTATGTTAAATATCTCGCCAAACGTCAAGTGGAATGGGGCGCGGATGTTTTGGATGTTAATGTGGGGCATCCGCAAATTGACGAAGCCGAGATTATTCCGCTGGTGGTCGAAGCGATTCAATCCGTGGTGGATGTGCCGCTATGTATTGACTCTAATGAGCCAAAGATTCTTGAAGCGGGATTAAATGTGGCAAAGGGTAAGCCGCTGGTTAATTCAGTGAATGGAGAAGAGAAACAACTTGCGACGGTGCTGCCGATTGTCAAGGCGCGTGGCGCGGCGGTGATTGGGCTGACCATTGGCGATGAGGGCATTCCGCCCACGCCCGAAGGTCGGCTTGCGGCGGCGGCGAAGATTATTGAGCGCGCTGCAAAAATGGGCATTCCGATTGAAGATATTATTATCGATCCGCTGGTGATGACGGTGGGACATAACAGCATGGCGGCGACGATTACGCTTAAGACGATTGAGTTGATCGTGAAGGAATTTGGCGTAAACATCAGCTTGGGCGCGAGCAATGTCTCGTTTGGGCTACCTGATAGACATTCAGTTAATGCCGCGATGTTGTCTTTAGCGATGCAAGCGGGCACAACCTGCTCGATCACCGATCCAATCAAGCTAGGAAGTTCCATCCGCGCTACGGATTTGTTGTTGGGCAAAGATGCAAATTCAATTCGTTATCTTAAATATTTCCGCGCAATGGAAAAATTGAGGGCGGCAGAGACGGCGAAGATGAGTGGGCAGTAGTGAAGTGATTAGTAATCAGTGGCAGGTGGTATAAACAAAGAGGCGGTAATAAACCGCCTCTTTTTGTTTTCTTAATAGCAGGAGATTATCATGAAAAAGAATTTTTTGATTTTAGCGATTATCATTTTTATAGTCAGCGCTTGCGCGGCGCAGGAAGTTACGCCAACCAACACGGCTATGCCAGATACGCAAACAGCCACAACGACACTTACGCCCAGACCAGCTTCCACGTTTGCATTTACGCCTACGCTTCTGCCAACATCCACGCCCATTCCACACCCGATGAATGTTCTCATCATGCGAAACGGAGAGTATCCGGGCAGTGAAATTACAATTGTAAAAGAACTGCAACGCGGATTTAATTATCGACGCTATTATGTTTATTATTTATCCGAAGGATTAAAGATTTACGCGCTGTTAACCATCCCCGATGAGGATTCGCCTGCGGGAGGATTCCCTGCCATCGTTTTCAATCACGGCTATATTCCCCCCGATGTGTATCGCACCACAGAAAGATACATTGCTTATGTAGATGAAATCGCCAAAGCGGGCTATGTTGTTTTCCGCATTGACTATCGCGGACATGACGCATCCGAAGGCGAAGCAACCGGCGCGTACGGTCATCCCGGGTATGCCATTGATGTGTTAAACGCGGTGGAGTCTATTAAAAAATTACCCGAAGTCAATCCAGAAAAAATCGGTATGTGGGGACATTCGATGGGCGGCTATCTTACTTTGCGAACTATGGTGATTTCAAAAGACGTGAAAGTCGGCGTGATTTGGGCTGGGGTGGTCGCATCGTATCCCGACTTGTTATATAACTGGCGGCGCACGGGTTCTTTCACGCCTTCACCCAGCTCGCGCGGAGTGGGCTGGCGCACAAGCTGGCTGGAGACCTACGGAACGCCGGAAGAAAATCCCGCGTTTTGGAATTCCGTTTCATCCACATCCTATCTCACAGATCTTTCGGGTCCGTTGCAATTACATCACGGAGATATGGACGAGGACGTGCCTTATGAATTTTCTATTCGACTGGCAGAAATGGCGCGGGCGGCAAATCGAACCGCAAATTTATATTTATACGAAGGCGATAATCACAACATCTCAGCAAACTTTACGATTGCAATGGAGAGAACGATTGAATTTTTTGACGCGATATTAAAAAAATAGCATATTGCAGTTGGGAGTCGAACGGCTTGCCGTTCGCGTATTTGAAAAAAAATTATTTGTCAAAATGTAAAATTGCCATGTTGCCTTCGAATATTTTTGCGATCTGCTCGGGCAAATATCCCAGCGTATCGGCAACGCGTTTGCGCGAGCCAAAACCGGGGAGCACAAGCAAACTACCGACGGCTTCATTTTCAAGATTTTCAGGCTTGAGATAATCGCCAATGGGCTTTCGCTCAACGGGGTGATCGGTTTCCAGCGTGACGATCAGCGCTTCTATGGTTTGCATGTAACTTGTATCGGCGCGAATGACAAGCGGAACATTTAAGGCTTTGGCAATTGAGAGGTTTGCTTCTAACATGCGGCGCAAAATGATGGGCGGAACAGTTTTTGCGGGGATGATAAAAACAACGCGCTGCATACTATTCAACGGGATCGGCAACTTACCCGCCATCACGGGCGTATCGGAGCCCCAAATTACTTCATCAAGAATCGAGCCTAAAACATTCTCGCGTAATGTGCGTTTTCCACGCCAACCCATCATAACCAGCGAGGCATTTTTTTCGTGAGCCGTGTGCAGAATTCCGCGCGCATGAGAAATATCCACGCGTGGAATAAGCTCCATTTCAGATTCGGGGTCGTTCAGGGTTTCATGAACGCGCCCAAGCATATCGCGTTGAAGTGGAAATTTATCAAGGGTATCTTTAATAACAGCCTGAGAGACGCTGACTACGATCAGCTTGCCGTGCGAAGAACGCGCTAGTAAACTGCCCAAAGAGACGAGTCCTTCAGATTGTTTTGAATCCGCGACGGGCACGAGAATTCTGCCAAAGAGCGGAGAATCTTCATCATCAACAGAAGCGGATTGCAGGTCGGGCGCGAAGCGTTGAACAATGAGCGGCGAAGTGATCGAGGTGAGCAGAATCATCAAGATAGCGGCATTAAAAAGGGTGGCGTCAAAAAGTCCGGTATCCAACCCAATCACTAAAGTTGGAATAGTAACTGCCGCTTGCGCGTGCGATAAACCATAGACTGTCCAAAATTCAGACCGGGTGTATTTGTAAATTTTAGCAATAATCCACGCGGCAATAAATTTTGAAAAATACGCAACGATAGTAACGCCAATGGCAACAATCACAGTTTGCGGACTATTGAGAAAGGTGAATGGGTCGGTGATCAGACCGCTATACAAAAGAAAAACGGGAATAAAAAATGATTCGCCGATAAACAACACATGGCTTGTCACCGGACTGTGACGCGGAAGCATAGAGTTGACCGCCAGCCCGGCGAGAAACGCGCCGACGACTTCGTGAACGCCAATGACTTCGGCGATAAATGCCGCGATAAAAAGAGCAACGATAACAAATTGAAACTCAACTGCGCGCCCTGAAATTTTTTGAAAAATAAATTTACCAACACGCGGCAAGCCGAAGATAATAGCGGCTGTAAAAATAGCCAGCAGCACAAGCAGTTCAACAAAATAAACAACTGTAACGCCGCCGCCTGATTTTGCACCGAGCACAACCGCAAGGACAATAAATGCGGCAATGTCGGTCATCACAGTGGCGCCAGCAGTTACTGCAACAGCTTCGTTGCGGGTCACGCCCAGTTTAGTAAGAATTGGAAAAGCAATCAGCGTGTGAGAGGCAAAGGCTGAGCCAAGCAGAATCATACCCAGCCAATCCAACCCTAGAATGTAGCCCAGTCCCATTCCCATTAGCTGCGGGAAGATAAAAGTGACGATGCCGAAAATAAGCGCGCGTGTGCGGACGCGCATAAATTGGTTGATATCCACTTCTAAGCCTGCGCTGAACATGAGATACACAAGCCCAATCGTAGAAAGGAATTGAATACGGTCGCCGTCTTCAAGCAGCCCCAGACCATGCGGCCCGATCAGCATACCGCCGATGATGACTCCGATAATGCCGGGTAATTTTAATTTCTCGGATAGTAATGGCGTGATAAGAATAATCGCCATGACAATGAGGAAAAATCCAACGGGTTTATGAAAAAGTTCAAGAAGCATTAGTACTCCAAGTTGTTATATTAACTGACCTTACACAAAATAGTCATGTCGTTGCGAGGACGCTCTCATTGCGTTGCTTCGCATCGCGATGCAATGTGTTCTTCGTCCGAAGCAATCTGTTCTTGCGGGACAGAGATTGCTTCGCCGCAAAAATCAAGGGCGCGGCTCGCAATGACATTTACTTTTTAGTAAAACTGCGTAAGGTTAATTTATTTATTTATTTTTTTTATTTCAAAGACAGCGTTAACTCGCGGATATGTTCTGGCGTAGTGCCGCAACAGCCACCGATGATTTTTGCATTCCAATGCAGAGCGTGTTTGCAATAATTTTTTGGGTCTTCAGAATCGGTATTTACCCAACCTGTTTTTTCGTCGGCGTAGCCAATGTTGCCATAAGCGATTAAGGGGAAATCAGCTCCGCAGACATTTTGCAATTCAAGCAATGGATTTTTTAGATTGGGCGTAGCTCCGCAGTTAACGCCGAGGGCTATAATGCCCAACGGCATTAGCTCATGCGCGGCTTGGGTTAATGTTTCGCCTGAGAGGATTTTTCCGCTGGGGTTGCAGACAAAGCTGACGATAACAGGGATGTTTGTGCGCGTGGCTAGTTCGGCAATGATAACTGCTTCGCGAATGGTATTGATAGTTTCGATGAGGATTAAATCTACGCCGGATTGAATCAAATGTTGCACGCGCTCACCATGCTCAGCGCGGAGTTCTGCTTCTGGGGGCGCTAGCTCGGGGCGGTAGCAATCTGCTAGCGTGGAGATTGACCCCGCGATGAATTTGGGCGCATCCAATTGGGCGGTATGAATCGCGGCGCGGGCAATATCTACTGCGCGTTGAGTTAATTCCAATGCCAGCTGAGAATTGCCGCTGAGGGCGCGTTGGTGCGTACGGAAGGTGTTGGTGGTGATCATATCCGCGCCCGCGTTGAGATAATCGAGATGAATTTGTTTGAGGATATTCGCGTCATTATCATTCATCAGCGCGTTGGCAGACCAAAGCGGCAGACCGGTATCTACGCCGCGCCGATTTAATTCTGTGCCGGTGGCGCCGTCGAGGATGAGTCGTTTGGGTTGGGAGAGCGTTGAAAGAAAATCCATTTACAAGTTGGGGTTAAGAATTTCCATCCAGTTTTGCGGATTTTGAATTTCGGCAAAACCAAATTGTTTATAAAGCCCGTGCGCGTCATGCGTGGCGAGAGTCCAGCGGCGCAGTTCTTGAAGTTCGGGGTGAGCGAGAATTGATTCCATCAACCATTTGCCGAGAGATTGTCCGCGATAATCTTCGTGGATGAAAACATCGCAAATATATGCAAACACGGCGAAGTCGGTTACAACGCGCGCGAAACCGATTTGTTTTTCGCCATCGTACATGCCAAAATTTAATGAATGTTTGATTGAGCGTTCGATGACGGGGCGCGGGCGTTTGTTTGCCCAATACGCGCAAGAAAGAAAATGGCAAATCTCGTCAATACTCAGTCGGGAGTTGTTGTCTGAAATGGTGAATTGATCGCGATGATATTCCATGAAGTTTACTTCAACCGCTCTGCAAGATCGCGGAGTTGTTTGATGCTGACGGGTTTTAACAGGACAATATCCGCTTTATCCTGAAGTACGACGGCTTGCTGAGAATCTGCCGTAGCGAGAATAACGCGGGTTGAAGCAAGACGCAAGTCTGCGCGGATGGCGCGAAGAATCTCCACGCCGGAGGCGCCTGGCAGGTTGATGTCCAAAATTACGAGGTGGGGGATAACTTCTGAGAGTCGCGTCAAAGCCTGTGTTCCATCTGTAATGGCTTCGATCTCAAACAGGTCGTTTAATGCAAGTGTGAATATCTGGTTGAGGTGAGGGTCGTCTTCGACAACAAGGACAAGTTGTTTTGTCATGAATCATCTTTTTACAGATTCAGCAAGTTTTAATAAACTGGCAACGCTGACAGGTTTTACCAGAATATGATCGGCTTTCCCGGCAAGTGTTTTGGCTTTAATAAAATCCGCAGTCACGATAGCGACAACAGTTTTAGGATATCTGGCGCGGATTACGTCCAAAATATCACCGCCAAATGCAAAGGGCAGATGCAGATCAAGAATAACGAGAGCAGGCTGACCCACGTCCAAAAGCGCGTGGTATTTATCTCCGTTAATATCGAGCGCAGTATCAAACCCAGCTTCCTGTAAGGCAGTTTGAAATATTATGCTAAGTTTTGGATCGTCTTCTATTACGATGGCGTAAGGTTGCGCTGGCATGCTTATTCTCCCGGGGCATTAATAATTGGCAGAGTAACAACAAAGAGACTACCTTTGCCAATTTCGCTTTGCAATGTAATTTGCCCATCCATCAATTCTATCAGTTGTTTGGTAATGGCAAGCCCCAAACCCGAACCGCGATTCTCGCGCGTGATCGAGTTACTCACCTGACGAAAAGGCTCAAATATATTTTGTTGTTCATCCATAGGAATGCCTACCCCGCTGTCTTGCACCTCAATAGACCAGCGATCAGGCATCGGTCGCTTGATCGCAACACTCACCTCGCCTTCTTTTGTAAATTTGATAGCGTTCCCCGCCAGATTAATGGCGATCTGCTGCAAGCGGTTAATGTCGCCGTACAATTCATGAGGCAGGTCGGGGGCAAGCGCCACACTAAAAGACAAACTTTTTTTATTTGCAAGCACAGACATAGTCGCTTTTATTTTTTCGAGCAGGTCGGCGGGGTTGAAATATTCTTCGTGCAAGCTAAGGGATTTGGATTCTACTTGCGCCTCGTCCAATAGGTCGTTGACAATATTGGTGAGATAATGCGTACTTTCAATAACATTATCAATGGCGTTTTGCTGTTTTTCTGTAAGCGAACCAAACGCTTTATATTGAATTAATTCGGCATATCCTAAGATTCCGCCTAAAGGGGTGCGAAGTTCGTGACTAACCCTTGAAAGCAACTGACTTTTAAATCGACTCGCCTCCAATGCCTGATCGCGTGAAATAGCGAGGGATTCACGCGCCTGCACAAGATTTGTAATATCACGCGCAACGGCTTGAAACCCGACAACCCGAATGCCCTCTTCAACAAGCCGGACATTTTGCCCGAACCAGACAATCTCGCCAAGAGCATTAATAGCGGGGAATTCATAATAAGTACTCTTCTCACGCGCTAGAATCTGGCGTTCATAAAATCGTTTCATTTTTCTTTTAGATGTGGAGAGAATAAGATCAAGGTAATTTTTTCCGATTACTTCTTCTTCGCTTTTATACCCCATCACAACCAACGCAGTGGGGTTCACATAGGTGAAATTTCCGTTAACATCTGTGCGATAGATAATGTCTCCGGCATTTTCCACGATCTGGCGGAAGCGCGCCTCGCTTTCCAACAGCAAAGTCTCGGCATGTTTACGGTCTGAAATTTCAGATTGAGCCTGATTATAAAGTTGGGCATTATCCAGCGCAATTGAAGCCAGCGAGGCAAATTGAACGAACACCTCAATCTCTTGCGAGGTAAATCTACCCATATCGTCTTCCAAACGGGCAACCTCTAATACACCCAAAGGACCCTCGCGTCCAATAATCGGAATACCGACCACTGCGCGAATACCCCACTTTAAATAAGAGGGATCGCGCCCTTCCCACTCAGCATAGTTCTCGACTACAAGCGGTTTCATGGTTTGCCATACTTGTCCTAAAACACCTGCGCCTGGTTTTTTCTCGCGCTTGCCGATATTAAGCGCAAAACCGCTAACCGCCGCGCGCAACACAAGCTCGTCGCCGTCTGATAAAAACACATATCCAAAAGATGCGCCCACAAGCTCTGCAACTTGACTCACAATGGTATTCAATAAAGAGGCTACATCCCTGCTCAGCAGCAAATCTAGCGTAGTTTTATGCAGCACAGATAAATACTGATTTTGAGTAAATAACGCATCTTCTACGCGCCTGCGTTCTACAATTTCATTCATGGCAGATTCGTACAGGTTTGCATTATCCAGTACAAGGGCAACAAGACGCGCAAATAAAACGCCTGTCTCAACCTGCTCCGGGCTGAATGTATAACCCGATTCAGAACGCCCCAAGGCGAGAACACCCAAACAGCGATCCCCTGCCATGGCTGGGAAATCGGCGGTGGCGTGTAGATCTTGACGCGGCTCGCGGCGGTACTCCCAAACGGTATAGTCTTCTAAAACAACCGGCTGATGCGTGTCAAATGCCCGCCATGAGAGTCTCGCCTGCTCACGCGTAAGACGATTCCTCTTCAGATTTGATTGATTATCCGTGAAGGCTTCCACCACCAAATACCCGTCTTCCTCCAACATCAGTTCGCTAAAAGGCGCATCCAGTAACACAGCAGAGCGGTCTACAATTACTTGTAAAAGATCTTTGATCCTGCGCCGATTAAGCAAATCTAATGTAATCTCGTGCAGAATAGAAAGGTAATCGTTCTGCCTTTGCAATTGTTCCTGCACAAGTTTTTCTTCTGTAATATCTTGTTTGATCTCCACAAAGTTGATCACGCTGCCATCTTGGCTATGTACCGGGGCAATTGTGGCGGATTCCCAAAACATAGATCCATCTTTACGGCGGTTGTTGAATTCGCCATGCCAAATTTTGCCTTCATTGATGGTCTTCCACGCCGCATCTTGAGTAAAATCGTACATCTCACCCAACCCATACAAGAATCCAGGCGATTTACCCAGCGCCTCCGCGGAAAGATATCCGCTTGCTTCAGTAAATTTCGGATTGACGTATTCGATCATCCCATTTTTATCCATAATAATAACGGAGACATCGCTTTGCTCGATGGCGCGGTAATATTTGCGTAATTCATTGCTGCTTTTAATAGCCTCATCGCGCGCCTCCGCCAGATCGCGGGTGCGTTCTTCCACATGCCGTTCGAGCAGGTCGCGTTCCTGCTGCAGCAAAGTAAGCGCTTGAGACTCTCTTTGCCAGACGTTGTTTAGGTTTTCAAGGATCGTAACAATAAACAGGAAAATTATCGAAACACTGGCTGAGGATACCAGCAAACTGGTCAGCCCGTCGCTTAGAGAATAAGAAGGAAGTTCGCTCCCAAGCGCTATTGTGAAGGGAATAAAAATCTTGAAATTAATCAACGCGGTAAACGCGCTCATTGTAATCAACCCGGCCGCCCAGGTAAAAAATGCGCCGCGCCGCGCAATCAAAATTGCCGAAACCGTGATAAAAGTCGTAAAGAAGGTAAAACTTTGAACCGAAAGTCCGTGATTCAGCGTCTCAATGAACCCGAAACTATAGACCAAAAACAGGAATACGCCCGCGCGTAATTCATATTTAATATTTCGTCCTATACTCAAAACCCAAAGGGAAGTGACAATTGCCGCAAATATAAAGTCTGCTCCGCTAAATTTAGCTGTAGTGATTACAGACAACAAAAGGATTGCGGTTCTAGCGCTTGCCGCAAACCTTAAGATAATAGTGAAAATACGTTCACGCATTCGATACCAGGCGGGATGAACATTAGCCGGAACGGGGATGTCTTTTTTTATAGGCGCGGAATAAAAATTAACCAGCGCGCTCCATACTGAAACCTTTCCCTTATCAGCGCGATCCTTATCTTCTTCGACCGCCTCCAAACGCGGAGATGGCTGCGTATCAGCTTGCGAAGCGGCGCGGCGCGTAAATGACGGCTGCGCCAGTACGCGCATCATAATGATGCGCCCCGCAACTCTACCCTGTTGATCGTGCAGCGGAGAAAGACTCACATCATAAATCTGCTTCGCTGCGCCCTCGCCAACAGAAAATTCATCATTTGCTTCCATTACATCGCGGAATCTTTTGATTAAATGAGGCCATAATGAAAAAATATCTTCTGTGGTCTTGCCAACAGCGCTTGCAACAGAAACACCGATCATGCGCGTCGCTGCGCTGTTAATATCAACAATATTTCCGCGCGCATCAAGGACGATTACGCCTTCCTGCATCGAATCAATTATGCGGTCACGCGCAAGCGGGGTAATATCCACAAGATGAAAGCCAAAAATCGCCCAGACGAGGGCTACCAATGAAATTGTGAAAGCGAAAGGCGTGAAATCCAATGGACTACCGCTGGTAATCGCCAGCACATTGCCGATCCAGGGGGTGAACGCGGCAACAAGCAAGAGCGCGCCTTGCCCGCGGAACGCGCCGCGCGCGCGAACCAACGCGTAAACTACGATGGCTATTCCAGCGAGTATCAAAAGTTGTGAATATCCCCAATAAAACCAGAACCACTTGCCATGAATTACTTGAAGAACAGAAAAACCGCTCCCGCGAAAAACACTGTAATTCTTCCAGATCAACCCGTGCGATTCAGTTGTTAACGCAAGTAGAAGAGTAATAAATGGAATAACGATTAATGCCCACGCAAAGCGGCGCATTAATCGAAAAGATTGATCTGCATAATCAACTGAAAAAAACAGCCACGCCACCGGAATGACTACAATGCCGAAATACTGAAACTTACCCCATATTAATTTTGTCGCAAGATCCGCGCCCGCGATCTCCAGCGCATAACCGATGGTCCACACAATAACGCCTGACGCCAAAAAGATAAGCGCATTTGCGCCCTTGGTTTCGCGGTGCAGCCATATATAAAACAGCGCCCAACTCGAAACAAGCGCTGCCGCCACCAATGGCAAAATATATAGAGAATACTCAAAATTCATTTACGAATCCTTTGCAACGAACCGGGAAATTATATGGCGGGTGGAGAGCGAAAATCATTGCAAGTGCATGGAGAGAATATATCCGTTCGCAAATAACGCCCTGCTTAAGATTTCAAGTCTTCAACATTCATTACATTGCGAAATTGGTAGCGCTTCAAAATCGCTTCGATCACTTTAAGATTTTCGGGGGAAATATCCGTAAATTCGAAACCCATATTAAAGTTTTGAGGGGTTTCATCCTGTCGGCTCCAAGCCGCCCGCGCAGGAATAACGATAGGCGTTGCCGTCATAGTCGGCGCGAAGTCAGGGAACTCAATACTCAGAATGAAATGCTTATT
>CAZAGR010000053.1:0-10954 GCA_964484585.1 uncultured Propionivibrio sp.
GCGTGGCGCTGGGTGCGGGTCTCGCTGTGGCTTCGTGTTGTGACGTTATCGTGGCGGCCGACACTGCCCGATTTGGCCTGCCTGAAATACGGGTTGGCATTGTAGGCGCCGCGTGCTTTGTTGCACGGATGGTGCCGCAACATTTGCACCGCTACCTGGCTTATTCGGGGGATGTGCTGTCTGCTGAAGAAATGAAGCAGTCCGGTGCGGTGCTGAAGGTAGTTCCGCAGGATGAACTGTGGGATGCAGCACTGGCAGTCGCACAGAGGCTGGCAGCAATGCCTCCGCTTTGTTTGCGCGGTTTCAAAGCGGCAATGAATGAAAATGAAAATGCTTCGTTGCCGGCGCAGTATGCTGTCGAATTCCAACATGGCGCGGACCTGCTTGGTACCGAAGATTTCAAGGAGGCGGTAGCCAGCATGCTTGAGAAGAGGTTGCCTGTTTTTCACGGTCACTGATTCTGCAGATAGAGAGGTCCCATGACGATTAAGATTCATTTCTTTGCCAGCTTGCGCGAAGCCTTGGGAGTGGCGACACTAGAGATGAGGTTGCCGGACGAAATCAATACCCTGGGGATGCTGCGCAATCATCTCGCGGCACGCGGCGAGCCGTGGGCGGTGCTGACGAGAGCAAAAAACCTGCGCGCTGCGTTAAATCAGCAATTGGTTGATTTTGATGAGCCGGTAAAAGCGGGCGACGAAGTGGCGTTTTTCCCTCCCGTGACGGGTGGCTAAGATGAGCGTCAGTGTGCAGGAAATGGACTTTGATGCGGGAGCGGAAATCGAGGCGCTATCGACTGGCCGAGTCGATATTGGGGCAGTGGCAAGTTTTGTTGGGCTGGTGCGTCGTGATCGCTTGGCAAAAAATCCCGTAGGGACGCGCAGCGCTGGCGCTGATGAAGCAACTGCGCTACAAGGCGGTCAAGCAAAAAACGCTCTGCTCGCCGCAGAGTATGGCGACACGGCGGGTTTAGCTCCGACCGAATCAATGACATTGGAACATTATCCTGGCATGACCGAATCTGCGCTCGCTGCTATTCTTGCCGAGGCTCGGCAACGCTGGACCTTGCAGGCAGTTCGCGTAATACACCGTGTCGGTCGCCTACGGCCAGGCGACCGAATTGTGTTTGTCGGTGTCGCCTCGGCGCACCGCAGCGACGCTTTTGCTGCTTGCGAATTTATCATGGACTACCTGAAAACGCAGGCGCCATTCTGGAAGAAGGAAGAGACGACGAATGGCGGACACTGGGTCGACGCCCGTGAGTCGGACGATGTTGCGGTGGCGCGCTGGAAATGAAACGGATCTGGGACATTTCGCCCGCCGTCGATTCCCGATCCGCCGTTTTTCCCGGTGACACACCGTATTCCCAGCGCCTCCATTTCACGCTGGGACCGGCCTGTCCGGTGAACGTGAATGCGATCACTTTGTCTCCGCACATCGGGGCGCATGCTGATGCACCATTGCACTACGCGACGGAAGGCGCTGCGATAGGCACGCTTGGTCTCGCTCCCTATCTGGGGCCATGCCGGGTGATTCATTGCCTTGATTGCGGCGCATTGGTGCGGCCGGAACACATTACTTCTGCGCTGACCGATCTGCCGCCACGCGTATTGATTCGTACGTCGCAGGTGGCACGTCAAGACTGGTCGCAGTTCGCTGCGATTGCCGACGATACAATCGACGTGTTGGTCGCGAACGGTGTCGTGATGATCGGCATTGATACGCCCAGCGTCGATCCGGCCACGAGCAAGAATTTACCCTCGCACCAGCGTCTGCTGCATCACGATATTCGTGTGCTTGAGAATCTTGTGCTCGACGAAGTGGCGGCGGGGGACTACGAACTGATCGCTCTGCCATTGAAGTTGACGCATGCCGATGCATCGCCGGTTCGTGCGATATTGCGCGAACTCTAGTGCTCATTTACTCGCCTATTTACCCAATGTGACCGAAATGATTACCTTGAATGACTGCCAGCAACTCGACATCCGCGATCCTCTGCGGGCGCTGCGGAGCCTTTTTAAACTACCTCCGGGAGTGATTTACCTGGACGGAAATTCGCTCGGTGTGCTTCCCGTTACAACGGCAAATCGTGTAGCCGATGTGGTGACGCGCGAGTGGGGTCATGATCTGATCGCTTCATGGAACAAGGCCGGTTGGTTCGAGATGCCGCGCCGATTGGGTGACAAGATCGCGCGATTGATCGGTGCCCGCAGTGGCGAGGTGGTGGCCACCGACTCTACTTCAATCAATCTTTACAAGGTGCTGAGCGCTGCGCTGGCTATCAGCGCCCAGGAGACACCAAACCGCAGGCGCATCGTGAGCGAACGCAGTAATTTTCCGACGGACCTCTACATTGCGGAGTCGCTGTGCCGTGAGCGAGGTTTCTCGCTGCAATTAGTTGAATCAGGCGAGGTGATGTCAGCACTTGACCCGCATGTCGCCGCCGACGTCGCCGTATTGATGCTGACCCACGTCAATTACCGCACCGGCGCAATGCACGATATGGCTGCGCTCACCGCCGCTGCGCAGTCTGCCGGAGTCTTGTGCATTTGGGATTTGGCTCACAGTGCCGGCGCTGTTCCGGTGGATCTGCATGCCGCTAATGCCGATTTTGCAGTTGGCTGCGGTTACAAATATCTCAATGGCGGTCCCGGCGCGCCGGCATTTGTCTGGGTTCATCCTCGACACGTTGAACGTTTCCGGCAGCCCTTGGCTGGCTGGTGGGGCCACGCAACTCCTTTTGAGTTCTCGCCCGGATACCAACCGGCCGCTGGAATCGGTCGCTACCTGTGTGGAACACAGTCCGTGCTGGGCATGGCCGCACTCGATTGTGGTCTGGAGTCGATACTGGCCGCAGAAGAATATGGCGGATTGCCTGCATTGCGAAAGAAGTCGCTTGCCTTGAGCGATCTGTTCATCGAACTTACCGAGCAGCGGTGCGCCGGTCACGGCCTTGTTTTAGCGACGCCGCGTGAACATCATCGGCGCGGCTCGCAAGTGTGTCTGGCGCGGGACACGGGTGCATATGCGATCATTCAGGCATTGATCGCACGCGGCGTGATAGGCGATTTTCGTTCCGGCGACGGGGTAGGGCATCCTGACATTCTGCGATTCGGGCTGACCCCGCTTTATGTCGGCTACGAAGACGTCTGGCATGCAGTTGTACATCTGCAGCATGTGCTCGAAACGGGCGCGTGGCAAGCGCCTGAATTTAATCAGAAGCAGGCAGTGACATGAACTCAGAACGAGAAGAAGACAGTTGCGACACGCTGGATTTCAGCACCTCGATGAGTTACGGCGATTATTTGCGCCTCGACGCCATCCTGAACGCGCAGCAGCCGCGTTCGCCGGATCACAACGAAATGCTGTTCATCATTCAACATCAAACCAGCGAGTTGTGGATGAAGCTAATGCTGCATGAGCTACGCGCTGCCATCTCCAGTGTTGCGGCCGATGAACTCGGAGACGCGTTCAAAATGCTGGCGCGGGTAAGCCGCATCATGGAACAGTTGGTGCATGCCTGGGACGTGTTGGCGACAATGACGCCGCCAGAATACAGCGCAATTCGACCTTATCTGGCAAATTCCAGCGGATTTCAGAGTTATCAATATCGCTGTATCGAATTCGCTTTGGGTAACAAGAATTCGGCAATGCTGAAGCCACACATCCACCGTCCGGATCTTTTGGCGCAAGTTCAAGCGGCGCTTGATGCACCTTCACTGTATGACGAGGCATTGCGATTGCTGGCGCGACGCGGACTAACTTTACCGGACAACTGCATCGTGCGCGACTGGAGTCAATCCTACGTCGGCAGCGAGGTCGTTGAGGCGGCTTGGCTTACGGTGTATCGAGATCCAAAAAAGTATTGGGAGCTGTTCCAGCTCGGCGAGGAACTTACTGATTTGGAGGACGCCTTCCGCCTTTGGCGTTTCCGTCACGTCACGACCGTCGAGCGCGTGATCGGCTTCAAAAAAGGCACCGGAGGCACCAGCGGGGTTGGTTATTTGCGCAAAATGTTGGATGTCGTTTTATTTCCTGAGATATGGACGATTCGCACAAGTTTGTAAATGATTAGCCTAGCAATTTGAAACCGAATCGTCGGATAATTTTTCGACAAGAGCCGAGAAAGAAAGATGAAATCAAGAAATGTGATCAGGCAAGAAAAAGCGTTGGACAAGTCGATCGACTATCAAAGTTGGCGAACTCATGCCGTGGAACTGGATGCGATGGAGGGCATGGAAGCGTGGAAGAGCGACCCGGTTTCACCATTCTTCCAACACGAACTCATCGAGCAGCGCCTCGTCAACCTGCGAACCTGGCGCAAGGCCGGGGACTGGCCTCAGCTGATCTTCAGTCTGCGCGAGGGACTGCATCGCAATCTCGGCAACCTGGCCAATCCAGAGCTGTACAAGCATACGCATGTTGGCACCAAGTTCCTGATTGACGAATACATCACCGAGGTCACGTCGCTACTCAATCACCTTTGCGACAGCGACATTCCCGAGTTGCCCTACAACCAGAAAATGCTTTTTTTCCGCCACACTGGACAGAGTTTTGGTCGATCGGCACTGTTGCTCAGTGGCGGCGCCAATATGGGGATGTTCCATATCGGGGTAATCAAGGCACTGCGGGAGCAAAAGTTGCTGCCGCGGGTGGTTTCCGGATCGAGTGCCGGCGCGATCATGGCCGCATTTCTCGGTACTCGCAATGATCGTGAGCTCGACGAGCTGGTGCGCGGCGACAACCTTGATTTGCACTCCTGGCGACGGCTCAGTCCGCGCGAGATGCTGCGCCACAAGGCCATCATGGACAATGACCAGCTGGAAAAGTTTCTGCGCAAGAATATTGGTGAATATACGTTTGAAGAAGCGTTCAAAAAGACCAAACGCATCATCAATGTTACTGTCTCTCCAGTCGACAAGAATCAGCACGCACGTTTGCTGAATTACCTGACGACGCCGCATCTGCTGGTCTGGAGTGCTGTCCTTGCCTCGTGTTCTGTACCCGGTCTGTTCACACCGGTAATGCTGATGACCAAGGACCGAATGGGGCAGGAAAAGCCCTACATGGCATCCATCCGTTGGGTGGACGGCGCACTGCAGAGCGATCTTCCGACACAGCGTTTGGGCGAACTCTACAACGTCAATCACCATATTGTCAGTCAGACCAACCCGCATGTCCTGCCATTCATCACGGATCAGACACAAAAAGAAGGATGGACCCGTTTTTTGAAAAATGTACTGAAGGGTGAAGTGAAGTATCGCAGCAAGCAGATCATGCAGCTGGCCTCCTACGGATTCGAGGCCGGAATTTTCAAAAACTTGCTGGAAGGCGTGGTGGCCGTGGTGGATCAGGAATATTACGGCGATGTCACCATCCATCCGAAGATTCAGTTAAAGGACTACGTCCGGATTCTTGGTGATCTTTCCCTGAAGGACTATCGCGAGTGGGTGTTGGCAGGAGAACGCGCGACCTGGCCAAAGGTCGCCATGATTCGTGATCAGACCATCATCGGTCAGACACTCGAAGAATGCATCATTCGGCTGAAGCGCCAACGCAATCGAAGGGGCAATGCTGTTCCTGCTGATACGCCAAAAATCGAGCCACAATTGGCAAAAAAACACCCGCCGGTAAAGACCACCCGCCGCAAGCGCGCGGCATAAACACCGGAAAAGCGGTCCCGAAAAAACAGGTTCAAGTCGATTTTTTGCCTTTTTTGGACGCTGCGCTGGCGCTGCCCATGGCTGCGGCAGACACCTTGCTAATCTGTTCAAAAGCTGAATTGGCCGTTGCCACGGCCTGTTCAAACGCTTGTGACATATTAGGAATGCCGGCGGGCAGGTTTTTCATAAACCCTTGAAGGCTGCTGCTGAGTTCTTCCTTACCGCTGGCGAGTTGCTCGGTCAGCAGGTGGGAGAACTCACTGCGCGCCGAGTTGCCGATCTCGGCGACCTGTTTGGCCATCTCGACCACACGTTGCGCCGTATCGCGGGCATAGTCGGCTTGCAGACGCATAAGATCCTGCGGATTTTTCACCGCCGCTTGGGCTTTGGCACTACTGACACTGGAATCGAATAGTGTCTTGGCCAATTCGGCCTGCAGCGCCATGACTCGCTGCGAATTATCAATCGACAGTTGTGCCAGACGCATGGCGGTTTCCATATTTTTACGATGCAACTCGGTGAAGTTCTCGCTGTTGAATGTCATGATCGTCTCCGTGGCAGATGCAGAAAAACGACTTTACCACTAACGCCATCTGCGTGGAGCAGGCGGCCGACAGAATGATTGTTGTACTTGTAGTGTGTCAGTGCCGAGCGATCAGGGTATCCTTCGAGTCAATTTCTTCACTGAATAGAGATCTGCCATGTCAGCGTATTTCGTCGTTACCGGTGCTTGTGGGTTTGTTGGCTCGAACATAGTCAAGGCGCTCAATAAGCGCGGTATTGAAAACATCATCGCGGTCGATAATCTGGCCAAGGCTGACAAATTTCGTAATCTCACGGATTGTGAAATTGCCGACTACATTGATAAACGGGACTTCCTGTCCGTGATACAGGACGGGCAACTCGATGGCGCTCTGGCTGCCATATTTCATGAGGGCGCGTGCTCCGACACCATGGAAACCAATGGACAGTACATGATGGCAAATAATTACCGCTATTCCATGGAATTGCTTGATTATTGCCTGGATCAGGAAGTGCCATTCCTCTACGCGTCGTCGGCGTCAGTCTACGGCGGTGGCAATGTGTTTCGTGAGGAACGCGAATTTGAAGCACCGCTGAATGTCTATGGTTACTCAAAATTTCTCTTCGACCAAATTGTGCGTCGCCGTGTGCTTGACGCAGCGAGTGGGGGAGGCGATCACTCGCAGGTCACCGGGTTTCGTTATTTCAACGTATATGGTCCGCGCGAGCAGCACAAGGGGCGCATGGCATCCGTTGCATTTCACCATTTCAACCAATACCGCGCCGATGGCAAGGTCAAGTTGTTTGCTGGCAGCGACGGTTTCGCCAACGGCGAACAGAAGCGCGATTTTGTATTTGTTGACGATGTGGTCAGCGCAAATTTGGCTTTTCTGGACAGTGGCCGATCCGGCATTTTTAACTTGGGAACCGGACGAGCGCAGAGTTTCAATGAGCTGGCAGCCGCTACCGTAAATGCCTGCCGGGCGCTGGAATGCAAGCCGGCGCAGTCACTTGAAGAACTCGTGGCGCAAGGTAGCATTGAATACATTGCCTTTCCCGATGCATTGAAAGGGAAGTACCAGAGTTTCACCCAGGCAGATCTCGGCCAATTGCGGGCTGCCGGTTACAAGGAGGATTTCGTCACGGTAGAGGAGGGAGTTTCCGCGTATGTGAAGTGGCTGGCGCAATGAATTTTCCAGGGTTGGAACACTTCGTAGGTAATACGCCACTGGTGCGTTTGAAGCGCATTCCGGGCGCTGGAAACGAAGCTCGTAACAACGTCATCCTGGCGAAACTGGAGGGTAATAATCCAGCAGGTTCAGTTAAAGATCGACCCGCACTCTCAATGGTGACGCGTGCGGAGGAGCGCGGTCAGATTCGACCCGGTGATACCCTGATCGAGGCGACTTCCGGTAATACCGGCATCGCGCTGGCAATGGCAGCGGCGATTCGCGGATTTCGCATGATTCTGGTCATGCCCGAAAATCAAAGTGTCGAACGCTGCCAGACCATGAAGGCGCTCGGCGCCGAATTGATCCTGACACCCAAGGCCGGTGGCATGGAGGCAGCCCGTGACTTTGCCGAGAGTATGGTCAAGGATGGTAAGGGCATCATGCTCGACCAGTTCGGCAACCCGGATAACCCGCGTGCTCACTACGAGGGCACCGGGCCCGAAATCTGGCGCGACACCCATGGACGCATTACCCATTTTGTGGCCAGCATGGGTACCACGGGCACCATCATGGGCTGCTCGCGCTATTTCAAAGAGGTCAATCCGGCGATCCGCATTGTCGGCTGTCAACCCGAGGATGGCTCCCAAATTCCGGGTATACGTAAATGGACGGAGGCCTATCTACCCAAGATTTACGACGGGTCGCGTGTCGATCAAATTGAATATGTCGGTCAAGCCAGTGCCGAAGACATGGCGCGAAGACTGGCACGGGAGGAGGGGATTTTCGCAGGCATATCCTCGGGTGGTGGCGTGTGTGTGGCACTCAGGTTGGCCGAGGACTTGGAGAACGCGGTGATTGTCACCATCGTCTGTGACCGCGGCGACCGCTATTTGTCGACCGGTGTATTCCCCGCTTGATGGAGTCTTGGCTGCTCGATTTGCAGTCGCTTCAGGGGTTTCCAGCCTACGCACTGGTGTTCTTTTTGTTGGTGGCATGCGGAATTGGCGCCCCGATGAACGAGGACATCGTCCTGCTTGTTGCATCAGCCCTGACTCTCTCCGGCGTGATGGAGCCGTTACCGCTGATCGTGGTCGCCTGGTTCGGACTTATCCTCGGAGACCTCATTGCGTTTCATTGGGGGCATCGCTTTGGCCCCAGGCTGCTGCGTACCAAGTTTTTTTCGCGGATCGTATCGGAGCAGCGACTCGTCGATTTTCAACAACTTTTTTTTCGCTACGGCCCGGCCTATATTTTCGTCATTCGATTTTTGCCGGGAATCAGGACAGCTCTTTTTTTTGCCGCCGGCTCCCTTAAATTACCCTATCGTTACCTTCTGATTTACGATGGAGCGGCTGCCTTGATCGAACTGCCACTACTGATCTATGCAGTTCGATACGTTGGCGGACGTTGGCGTGAACTTTTGCTGATGATCCAGCAGTTTCAGGTTTACCTGCTGATCGGCATGCTGATGCTGCTCATTTTTTTCTTGCTGCAGCGCAGGAATGCAGCGCAACGTATTGACCAGGAGAGAATGCCATGAACATGACCCTGCCCGAGACCGGTCGGCCTGCCGCCGAGGTCTTAAGTGAACTCAAATCCTTCGGCGCGGATGATCCTGATTACAAAAATGGGCGGCTGTGGAGCCTGGTTTATTATCTGGATGAAAATTACGCGAGCTTTCTGACCGAGGCCTACAGCGCATTTTCCTCGGCAAATGGCTTGAATCCTTCAGCATTCAAGAGTCTGAAGAAATTTGAGAACGAAATCATTGCCTCCACTGCGGACATGTTGCATGGCACGGCGGAGGTCTGCGGCGTGGTGACCTCCGGTGGTACTGAAAGCTGCATGTTGGCGGTCAAGACCTATCGCGATCGCGCCAAAGCCAAGCGCCGCATCACCAAGCCCGAAATGATCATGCCGATAACGGGACACGTCGCCTGGTTCAAGGCCTCCGAGTATCTCGGCGTCAAACTGAGACTCTTACCGTTGGATAAAAATTTACGTGCCGACGTCAGCAAACTCGAAGGTTTGATCAATCGAAATACGATCATGATTCTTGGCTCTGCACCGGAGTATCCACACGGCACCATCGATCCGATTGAAGAATTTGGCGCAATCGCTGAAAAGCACCAGATTCCCTTGCATGTGGATGCCTGTGTCGGTGGATTCATTCTTCCGTTCATGGAGATGAATGGCCAGTCTTTGCCGCTCTGGGATTACCGGGTACCCGGGGTGACATCGATTTCGGCCGATCTGCACAAATACGGCTTTGCCGCCAAAGGTGCTTCGACGATAACGTATCGCAACCTTGATTTTCTCAAGTATCAGATGTTCGTTTATCAGGATTGGCCCGGTGGTGTATTTGCCTCACCCGCACTATTGGGCACGCGTCCCGGCGGCGCCTATGCAGCGGCGTGGGCGGCAATGCAGTATTTCGGCAAATCTGGCTATCGAGATCTGGCGGCGCGCACCTTTTCAGCGTTTGACAAAATGCGTTCAGGCATTACCGCGATACCGGAACTCTATGTCATGGGCGAACCGAGCGGACCTTTGCTCGCTTATGGATCGCGTGACAAGGCGGTGAATATTTTTGCTGTGGGCGACCAGATGGACGCCAAAGGATGGAAGATCAACCGCCTGCAAAATCCGGATGGATTGCATGCCATGATCACCGCAGGGCATCTTGCGGTCATGGATGACTACCTGCGAGATTTGCAGGAAGCTGTGGCTACCGTAAAGGCCAACCCGGGCCTGGCACAGTCGGGAACTGCCGCTACCTACGGAATGATGGCGCACATTCCCCTGCGCGGCATGGTTAAACAGCGCGTGCTGGAGATTTTCGCCGCAATGTACAAACCCGGTGGCGGCGATCTCGACATGAATGCGGCGGGGCAGGGTCAAGACGGTCAGGAGGCGGGGTCGGTCCAATCCGCCTCGCTGGTCGACCGCATCGCAACGTGGTACGTCAAGCGAAAGCAACAGGGATAACCGAGCAAGGATGGAGTTCTACTATCCCATCCTTGTCGTGCTTTGCGGATATTTCGTCTTCGGTATCACCGGTTTCGGGTCCGCGTTGATCATCGTACCGCTGCTCGCATTTCATCTGCCGCTGACGCAAGTTGTGCCCATGGTTCTGATTCTCGATTTGGTGGCGGCACTTCAATTGGGGCACTTGAATCTTTCGCAAATACGTTTTTCGGAGTTGAAGTATTTGATTCCGGGGATTCTTGTCGGGGCATCTATTGGGCTCTATCTTGCCGGTTTTGGAACCCGCGGGTGGATGCTCGTGGCGTTGGGTTTCTTCGTGGTGGCCACCGCCGTCAAGGGGTTGACCGCCCCGACGAATTCAGCACCCATCCGGCTGGGTTGGGCGTCCGTTTTCGGCCTCGCGATTGGTGCGGTGGAGGCGCTTTTTGGTACATCCGGGCCTCTGATTGTTGCGTACCTGAGCCGACGGCTGAGCGATCCAAACCAGCTGCGCATAACGATTTCTAGCGGAATATTCCTGGTCGTCGTGATCACTTTGTCCGGAATGCTGCTGATCGGTCGCCTCGGCGATCCGTTGATTTGGAAACAGTTGCCATGGCTGCTAGCCGC
>CAZAGR010000054.1:0-10952 GCA_964484585.1 uncultured Propionivibrio sp.
TGCCTGGTGGCGACTTCTTCAGCAGTGGGCGTGCAGTGGGACTTGGTTCCGCTTCTGCGACTGGAGCCGGGGGTGGTTCCGGCGGTAGTTCTGGTGGTGGTTCTGGTGATAGCTGGACTATAAAGACGTCGGCCGCCCGGGCCAGAGACTGTTGCAATGGACGCAGAACGTGCGGGCGTATGGCCAGCAGTGCAGTTACCAGAAGCACATGGATTATCGTGACAATCGATAACGCCACCCATGTTTCGGCCTGCATTGCGCGATGCTTCACGATTTGCTCCCGATCATTCGTGAAGCCGTGTTATCCGAATAGCGCCACGCACTGCCGGCTCAAGGCGATCAACTTCCCCTGATCCGACCAGATGGAGGTGTTTTCCCAGCCGTAACCGTCGCCGGCCGCCGTTAGCGCAGAGTCGAAACGCAACCAACCTCGGGTTTCTGAATCGTTGAGCGGCGAAATCATTTCCAGCGTCCAGTTCATGCTGCTGATCATTGCCGGTGCCGAGAGCATTGAAATGGCCGAAGGCGGAATCACATCGGCGATGCAGATCAGATGCGCTTCGGAGGTGATGTGTTCATCGCGGAAGCGGGCATAAATTTTTGATTCCGAGTGCGGCGTACCCGAAAATGGCGGTGCTCCCGCGGCCCAGCGCATGTCGAAGTTCTGCAGAAACTGCGGCATCGCTCCGTCTAGGTAAGCTCTATCGGTCAGCGTATCCGGCAACACTACCGCCCCTGCCTGAGGCTGCTCTGCGATCGCCGATGGGCGGGCGAGACCAAAGATACCGACAGCGGCAAAGGCGACCTTTCCGTCGACGCAGATACGCGCTTCGATTTGAGCGGCGGACTTGCCTTGACGTAAAAGCTCCGCCGTCGCGGTGATCAACCCCAAGCCAATCGGGGCGATGAAGTTGGCTTGCAATGAACGCAGCGGAATGTCCGGTCCGATAATTTGCCGCATCGCACACACGGCCAAGGCAGCTTGCCAGCCACCGTAGGCGGTGCGGCCCTGCAGCCAGTTGGGCGTCAGATCCAGGCTGGCCGTGGCCGGGCCAGTTTGCATTCTCAACAAGGCAGCCGAGTAATTT
This sequence comes from uncultured Propionivibrio sp., assembly GCA_964484585.1. Classification (GTDB taxonomy): domain Bacteria; phylum Pseudomonadota; class Gammaproteobacteria; order Burkholderiales; family Rhodocyclaceae; genus JADKHX01. The sequence goes on from CAZAGR010000054.1 coordinate 1,089, forward strand.
GTCACGCGCTCACTCCGCGCCTAACGTACGCATCAAAATCATCTGCCGATAGCGGTTTGCCGAAAAAATAGCCCTGGTAGGCAACGCATCCTGACTGGAATAGAAAATCGCGCTGCGCTTCGGTTTCGACGCCTTCGGCGATGACCGCGAGTCCAAGGGTCTGCCCCAGCGCCAGCACCGTTCGCGCAATGGCGGCATCGTTCGGATCGCTGAGAATGTCGCGTACGAACGATCGATCGATTTTCAACTGATCCAGCGGCAGCTGCTTCAGATAGGTCAGCGAAGAATAGCCGGTGCCAAAATCGTCCAGCGAAAAACCGACCCCGAGTGCTTTCAGGGCGGACATCTTGGTAATCACGGCGTCGATATTTTCCAGCAACAAACCCTCGGTCAGTTCCAGCTTGAGCTTGTCCGGACGGATGCCGGTTTGAGTCATCACCGCCATGACTCGTGCGGCAAAATCCGGCAGATTGAACTGTTTCACGCTGACATTCACTGCCATGCTCAAGTCCGCCGTCTCGGCGCGCGTTGCCCAAGCGGCCAAGCGGGCACATGCTTCCTCCATCACCCATTGACCAATCGGCAGAATCAGCCCGCTGTCTTCCGCCAGTGCGATGAATTCGGCCGGGGGAACGAGTCCCCGCGCCGGATGTTGCCAGCGCAGCAAAGCCTCGGCACCGATGACCTGTCCATGTGCGTCTGTCTGTGGCTGATAGTGCAGTGTGAACTGTTCCTCGACTATCGCCTGACGCAGATCGACTTCCATGGCGGCGCGAGCCATGACCACGGCTTGCATCTGCGGATCAAAAAACCGCAAGGTGTTGCGGCCGGCCAATTTGGATTGGTACATTGCCAGATCCGCCTGTTTCAAAAGATCATCGACCGATGTTGTTTGATGACCGAAGATTGCAACGCCGATGCTCGCGGTGCAATGGTGTTGCTGACCGTCCACCAGATGGGTGTGCTCCAGTGCAGCCAGAACTTTCTCGCCAATCATTTCGGTTCGCGATGCAGCTTCCTGCGGGTCGCTGCCCAGCCCGTCGAGCAGGACGACAAATTCATCGCCGCCAAGCCGGGCGACCGTATCGATGTCGCGAACACAGGCGACCAGCAGCTCGGCGACACGCTGCAGCAGGAGATCGCCCTTGTCATGTCCGCCGGTGTCATTGAGGGTCTTGAAATTGTCCAGATCAATGAACATGAGCGCACCGGTATTCTGGTTGCGCGCAGTAGCTGACAATGAATGCTGCAAGCGTTCATAGAGCAGCCGGCGGTTGGGCAAGCCGGTCAGCGCGTCGTAAAACGCCAGTCGGCGTATTTCCACTTCCGATTGTTTTTGCAAGGTGATATCGGTGATGGTGCCCACGTAGCCGCTGACTTTTCCGAGATCATCAAGGATCGCCACCGATTGGCCGAATACCCAGACGATTTTTCCGTCCGGCTTATGAAAACGGTATTCCAGGCTGAAGTGGCGGCCCAGCCGCGTCGCCTCATTCCACTCCATGTCGACCCGCTGACGGTCGTCGGCAAATATACCTTTCAACCAACCCGTTCCCGAGGCATCCTCGAATGACAGTCCTGATATTTCGCACCAGCGGGCGTTGACATACAGGCAGCGCCCGTCGACATCGGTCTGATAAATCCCGACCGGACTGACGGAGGCCATGGAATGAAAGAAGCCTTCGCTCGCGCGCAGTTTTTCCTTGGTGTGATGATGCTCGGTAATGTCGCGTGAGATGCCAAGAACACCAATGGGCTGGCCGTTAGCGTCATACATTGGCGTCTTGATCGTCTCAAATAATCCACGGAATTTGTTGGCGGTAAAGTCGATCCACTCCTCCGTGACTATGGATTTTCCGCGTGTCAAGGTTTTCTGATCACCCTTGCGGTACAGCGCGGCTTTCTCCGGGCTTACAAATGCGTCATCAGTCTTGCCGACAATGTCGACTTCCTTGGCGTTGACCAGTTGCTCAAATACTTTATTGCAGGAAAGGTAAACGCCATCCTTGCTTTTCAGCCAGATCAGATCGGGAATGCTGCTGAACAGCGTGCGCAGCAGCGTGCGTTCGGCGTCCAGCTGGCTGACACGCAGCCTCACAGCGCGACGGAGCAGCACAACCCAAAGCGTGAGAAGAACGGCGAGCAGAACGGCGGTCGCTACGGCGTAGCTGAAATAGCTCCGGTACGGTGATTGACCCAGTCGGGTGCCCATCCACTTGTCGCGCAGTGCCTGTTGCTCGGAGGGCTTGATTGCCGAGAAGCCCGACTCGAGCAAGGCCATCGTCTTGGTGTCGCCCTGATGGACGGCACGATGAAATTCACCCGTGTACAACTGAAATGCTCGATTAAATTGACCCTCTGCGCCTTCTCGGTAGAGCAGGTAGTTTGCCGGTGGCTCGTCCAGGCAGAATATTTTGACTTTGCCGGCAATGGCAGCCCGCACCAGCGTCTCATAGTTTGCATAGGAATCCAGGCTAGCAATGCCGGCTTCTTGTAGTTTGGCAACGCAGGCGTCGCCCGCCTTTACGCCGACCATGAATCCTTGCAAGGTTTTGAGGTCGACGATGCCGCCAATGCCGGAATGGGTATAGATAGATACCGGAATTTCCGCATAGGCGGCAGTAAAGTCCATTGTGCGCTGACGTTCCGGCGTCAGGAAGATGGTGTCAATCACGTCGGCACGACCGCTGGCCATGGCCGATTTTGCCTTGTCCCAGTCGGTCGCCATCAACTCGACCGGTACTCCGGTCCGGCTCTCCCAGAACTGCCACACATCCGGCAGGTATCCTTTGAGTGCACCCTCGGAATCACGAAAAATGTAGGGCGGATAGTTGTCGTCGAGCGCGACTCGGAGCGGGCGGGGTTTGTCTGGTTTTACCGGGCCTTCAGCGGCAAGGCAGGCGTTGGTGGCGGCCGTAAGGGCGAGCAGAACAAGCATCAGGCTGCGAAATCCCGATGCCCAAGGCCGCGCATTGCGGGTCACTCCCCGAGGAACCGGGTGCGACGGGCATTGACTGGGCGGCCATGGATTGTTCATCGCCGGATCAAGGGGGCAAGGGGGCAAGCGGGCAAGGGCCTACTCCCGTGCCGAAAAACGGACCGCTGAGTTTCCTGATCGAGACGTGCATGAGATTGTTCCGCCAGCCGGCCAACGGCGGCCGCGGAGACAATATACCAAACGGAAACGCCCGCCCAGCGGCCAACAGCGATCTGTCAGCCAAATTTTGCTGGCCGGCTCAGGCGGGCCGGTAGCCAATCACCCGGGCGGGAAGCAGAACGACAGCGCGTAGAAACTGAAAGACGCCTTCTACGGCGATGCCCAGAAGCCGGAAAGGCAGGCTGATCAGCCAGACGACCGGATACAGGACAATGGCTAGGAGCGCGAGTGGCCAGCAGAAGACCAGAAGCAACAACCAGAGCAGAAATTTGATCATGGCAATGTCGATCAGGAGCGTTGCGCGCGAACTGGATCAAGCTGTTGCGCAAGTTGTGTCGTGCTACCCTCGGCTTCAACCGCGGCCTGGGCGTAGTGATCGGCCAACGTGAGCGGACCACCAAGGCTGATGACGGTCGCCAAAACGGCGCTGATTGCGGCCAGGAATCGTGCTGGATTGCTGATCATCGGTGCGGTGTTCATTTTGGATCTCCTTGAAGAGTTATGAGTGACGACGGGTGCCGTGAAATGCACTTTATGAGTCTATATTGGCGATTTCGAGAGGTTTGCGACGGAGCGCCAGAATCGCGGGATGAAATGCGGCTGCCGGTCGATGATATGCGCCGACTGATATGCAGATACAGCGCTGATGCGAGCAAACGAGGCGAGCAAACGACGCGGCGGGTAAGCGGTTATTGTTATCCTGCTCCTCTCGCGCCGAAGAAAGTCAGGAGGAAAAAATGAACAACAGTATTCGTTGGTTTGCCGTATTGATCAGTCTGGCGGGTTTCGTTTTCCCCGGCATTGCTGCCGATAGCCCACCTAAAACGGCCTGGCGCAGCCCCGCGGATATCATCGCTCAATCTTCACCCGGTGACTGGCGGGAGGTCAGCCCGGCCGACCTGTTGCAGATGGAGTTGCCACAGGGCAAAGTTTTCATTGAACTCGCGCCGCGATTTGCGCCGCGCCACGCCGCAAACATTCGCACTCTGGCGCACGCTGGCTATTACGACGGGCTGGCCATCATTCGCGTGCAGGACAACTATGTCACGCAGTGGGGCGATCCTGACGGTGAAGATCCCAAGCTCGCCAAGTCGCTGGGTTTGGCGGAGGCCAAACTTCCCGCGGAGTTTTCCATTCCCTACAAACGCCTGCCCATCGTGCGATTGCCTGATGTGGATGGATGGACTCCGGTGACCGGATTTGTCGATGATTTTCCTGTGGCGGCCGACCCCAAGCTCGATCGCGCATGGCTGACGCATTGCTATGGCATGATCGGCGCCGGCCGTGGCGACGCGGTTGATTCGAGCACCGGCGCTGAACTTTACGCGATCATCGGCCATGCTCCGCGTGGTCTGGACTTGAATATCACCGTAGTCGGGCGCGTGCTCATGGGCATGGAATATCTGGCCGCCCTGCCACGTGGTGGCCCTAATATGGGGTTTTACGACAAGGCGGAACAGCGAGTTCCTATCAGCCGGACCCGTTTGGCGCGAGACATACCGGAAGAGGAGCGACCGTCGTTGCAGGTGATGAAAACCACGAGCAAATCGTGGCAAGCGCTGCTCAATGCACGCCGGAATCGTGGCGGATGGTTTGTTCACAGCCCGCGGCACGTAGACGTCTGCGGTGTCAGTGCACCTGCGCGTTTACGTCCGGGCAAATGAGTCAGGTGCGGCTTTTTATTCCGCCTTGTATTTCGTGAACACGGCTTTGGCGTCCAAGTGTGCGCGATCCAGTGTGCATAGCGACGGATCGTCATCGTGCACACTGAAAAAGTCGTCGGCTTGCGCGCGCATCACCATCGCGATCGCGTCTTTATCGCCGATGTCGTATTTTTCGGTGATGAGTGTGGTGACTTCATCAAGGTGTTCTTCGTAGTTCATGGCGGGCATAGTAAATCATCGCAGTGCAAAATGCAGCCGAACGGAATTAGCGGACCGTGTGGAATGTGCAAGATGTGCCGCCGTGTCGCTAGCGCCGACTTTTTTTAATTGAAGGGATCGTATGTACACACTTTTCTACTCCCCGGGCACGGCCAGCATGGTGGTTCATCTGGCGCTGCTGGAAATTGGCGCGCCCCATGAACTTAAATTGGTTGATTTCGCAAAAGACGGGCAGCGAGACCCGGCTTATCTCAGGCTGAACCCGCAAGGCGTGGTACCGACCCTGCTGATTGACGGCCGGTCGATGGCGGAGTCGGCGGCGATCCTGATGGCGCTGGCAGACCGGCATCCCGAGGCAAATCTTGCGCCCGCAGTGGGAACGCCGGAACGAGACGTCTGGTATCAGTGGATCGTGTTCTTGAGCAATTCACTGGCGGCGACCTATCGCTTTTGGTTCTACCCGCCGGATTTGGGTGCTGCCGAGCATTCTGGCGAGACTCGTGCCGCCTTGCAAACGAAGATTGAAAGCGTTTGGGATCGGCTTGACGCGCATTTGGCGTCGAATGGCCCCTACCTCTTGGGCGCCAGTTTCAGCGCGGCTGATCTGCTGTTGATCATGCTGATGCGCTGGTCGCGCAATATGCCGCGCACGGCCCTTGAGTGGTCAGCACTGGATGGATTCGCCACGCTGATGCGCGCGCGGCCGAGCTGGAAAGAACTCTACAAGCGTGAGGGTCTGACCGAATGGGCCGGTGGGTGAGCAGTTGTTTTACCGAAAGCCGGCGCTAGTGGATCGTCCGTGGGATCGTCTGTGCGGCGACCGGCAAACGAACAAGAAGGGTCGTGCCCTCGCCTAGTTTTGAGTTGACCTTGATTGATCCGCCCAGCGACTTGCGTACGAGATTATCGACAATCGGCATGCCCAATCCCGTGCCGCCGTTGCCCTTTTTGGTCGTAAAGAAGGGTTGGAACAATCGTGCCAGATTTTCCTCGGACATACCTACGCCGTTGTCGCTGAAACTCAGCTGGATGTGATCGCCATCCAGCACGGCGCTGATGATCAACGCGCCGTCTCTGCGGCCTTCAAAGGCGTGGAGGTAAGCGTTGTTGATCAGGTTGATCACCACCTGCCCGAGTCGTCCCGGCAAACTGTTCATCATGATTCCATCTGGAATTTCGATGACAATTCGATGTGGCTTGGATTTCAGCCCGGGCATCACGGAAGCGACAACGTCCTTGACCGTTTCAGCGAGATCGAATTCACGGTGCTCTTCACTTACCTGGTCGATGGCGACCTGCTTGAAGCTGCCGATCAGGTTGTTCGCTCGGTTCAGGTTGCGCTCCATCAGCGCCGTGCCTTCTCCTAACACTTTGAGAAAAAGCCCGAGTTCCGAGAGTTTCAGTCGTCCGGAATCCACCAGAGCATGAAAGTTCTTGGCGTGATCGGAGAGCATGTTGGCTGTCAGCAAGCCGTTTGAGATCGGCGTGGTCAGTTCATGCGACACATTGGCGACGACCGTGCTCAAGGTGGCGCGCGCCTCGCTATCGACCAGCCGGCCATGAAAGTCGTGGAGTGTTTCCATCGTCGCACTGAGTTCTACCGTACGCTCTTCAACTTTCCGTTCGAGCGTCGCGTTGAACGCAAGTATTTGTTTGGTTTTTTGCCGCAGCATGAGGTGTGTCTTGACTCTCGCACGCCAAACCGCTGCGCCGACCGGCCGAACAATGAAGTCGACTGCGCCCGCATCCAGCCCCTGAACTTCGTCCTCGGCGTTGTCATCGTCAGTCAAAAAAATCACTGGCAGATAACGCGTGACGGGGTCATCTCTTAATTTCAGGCAGGTTTCGTGGCCACTCATTGCCGGCAGCGTCCAGGCCAGCAGGATCAGATCGGGCAGTTGCTCTCTGCAGAATTCCAGCGCCCGCAGTCCGTCATTGACAAAAACGACCTCGTGATCTTGTCCGAAGACGGTTTTTGCCCTTTCGATGTTGTTCATATCGCCGTCGACGACCAGCAATACCGGCGGTCTGCGCGAATCAGCGCGACTGTCAAGTTGTCGCGTGGTAAACGGCTTGGCTAACATCATTTTCATATATCTCTGCCTTTCCAATGACTTATCTAAAGCAATCTAGTACTTTAGATATAGGTTATTGTTTTATATACGATTTATTGTACTGCAGAACGAGGAAAGGCAAGCGGAGAAATGGCTCGGCAAGTTGCTGTTGCTTGATGATTCGAGCGGCCCGCGGTGGTTAATTCTCAATCAGCGGTATTTGCGCAAGACTTCGTCAATACGTCCTGTTTTTTTCAAAGTGTTCAGGGCCTGAATTATCCGTGCCGGCTTGATCACTCCTCGTCGCGGAATCGAGCAATGAAAACCGCTGCGTTCGATCACGATGTTCCAGTTGGCGAGTGCATTTTCCGGTTGGTTGTGTCGAAACCAATCCAGCGCGTGCGAATTGGTGATTCCATAAGGGGTACGTGCCGCGCTGACTTTGAGTAATACCTTGTGCTGATCTTGAGTATCTTCGCGGCGCAGTTTTCCGGTCGCAAAGCGATCTTCCAAGGGCGAGTAAACATAGCCGAGCACGGTGCTGATGACCGCTCCGTGCGGAATGGCATCGAGGCTGCCCGGTTTCGTCAGGGCGGCCTGGCCGACCAGCAAGTCTGTTATTTCAAAGACTGGTTCGCTCCAGACAAAATCTGCGGGAGATTTCGTCCATGCGGGGTTGGAGTAGCAGCTGAGATCGATCCCGCCATCGAGCTCCATCATTTCAATGCGCTTCCGTGGCAAGACGACGGGGCGGACTTGCATGCCGAGAACGGCAGCGATGGCCTGATACAAATCGAAGAGGATGCCGTCAGTCAAGTGGTCATTTTCAATCTGCGCATAGGGCATCATCCAGCCCGAGTTAACGCCGACCCGCAAGTCGGCCGCGTCCGCGGCCGGCAGGAAGAGGCAGGACAGAAATATCAGCAGGGTGCAGGCAGCGCGTTCCATGGGTTCTCAGTCGGCAGCGATGAAAGTTGCGAAGCGGGCAAACCATCACGGCACGTGCGACGAAAGCTCACGCAGTTCGGGTAGCACACCAGCGTGCAAAATGCAGCACAGATCAGATGAGGATACCGCATCTCCGATAAATGGTGGCCTTCATGCTGCCCGACCGTCCGACACGCAGCAGAATTTCCAGACGCCGTCCCGCCATCCGCAACGGCGAGGAGAGCGATTCTTGCTCGACCGCCTTGTTGCGCAGTAGCTTCACCAGCGCCGACTATTTTGGAGTGTCTCTGGAGAAAATTACACCGTCGAGTTCTCAATCACGTTTGCTGATTCTTGGCTGGAGCAAGATCCGCGTTCGCTCAATTCGCACCACGCCTCGCGTTAGCGAGTCGATCACAATGTTTCGCAGGTTGTAGCCCTCTCACTCAACCCGGAAGCCTACAATTCTATGTGTCTGGCGGGCTTGCCTGTCGGACCTTTTTACTCGCCTGCCCGAATGGCTTCCAGCGCCCGTTCCAAAATAATTCGGTCGGCGACATCTTTATCGCGAGCGGTTTGTTTGGTGCGCAGTAGACCCTCAAGATTGATGGTTTGAATGGCCAATCCGTCCAGATCAACGGTTTCAGAAAATTGCTTCAGGGTCTCGTAAGTTTCGCCACAGGCGTTGAGCATAATGTCGACAACGAAGGTATCGGCGACACGAATATTTTCGGCGTCGATAAACCAGCCGGGATCAATCTCGCGCGCGGCTTGATCTGGTAAAACCATCAGCGCTGCCTTGACTTTCTCGCCCGCCGAGCGGGTTGCGGGCACCAGCACATCAATGTCGGTTGTGGCACGGTGGTAGCCATGGGCGAATAAGGCGTAGCCACCAATCAGGAGGTAATCGGCTCCCTGTTGATTAAGCGCCCGGACCAGTGTCTTGAGGTCTTCCAGCGTGGCCGGTCGGCTGTATTTTTCCATCAGATGCGTTCGAGAGCGATTTTTGTCATGCTGTCGACGAGACAATCCAGCTGATGTTGATTGGCGGCAGCGTGGGTTTTGAAATGAAACACGCCTTTGGGAATAAAGCTTGAATCTCCGGTGGGCAGCCGGTGAATTTCCTCGTTGAAGCGAGCGCCTTCAACCAGAAGTGCGGCGGAAGCCGAGAAGCTGATTGGGCGCTCTTTACGACGACCGACGGTGCGCATAATTGAGGTATTCGAATTTGACAAGAGATCTTCAGCTACTGAAGAACTCCTTGACCCGATCCAGCCAGCCTTGCGCGCGGGGATTGTGGCGCTGTGCGTTACCTTGGCTGATCTCTTCAAACTCGGTGAGTAGTTCGCGCTGACGGTCGGTGAGTTTCACCGGCGTTTCGACCACCACGTGACACATCAGGTCGCCCTGGGCGACAGAGCGCACGCCTTTGATGCCCTTGCCGCGCAGGCGAAAGACTTTGCCTGACTGGGTTTCGGCGGGGACTTTCAAGCGTGCCACGCCGTCAAGTGTGGGTATTTCAATTTCGCCGCCGATTGCCGCCGTGGTGAAACTGATCGGCATCTCGCAGTGGAGGTCGTCGTGATCGCGTTTGAAGACGCTGTGTGTCTTGAGGTGGATCTGGACATACAGATCGCCGGCCGGGCCGCCATTGACGCCGGGTTCGCCCTCGCCGGAGAGGCGTATGCGATCGCCCTCGTCGATTCCCGATGGAATCTTTACTGAGAGGGTCTTGTGTTGTTTGACGCGGCCGGAGCCTTGGCAACTGGTGCAGGGATCCGGAATGTAGCGTCCGGTGCCGTGGCATTTCGGGCAGGTCTGCTGGATCGAGAAAAATCCCTGT
>CAZAGR010000055.1:0-10870 GCA_964484585.1 uncultured Propionivibrio sp.
CCGGCCGTCCCGTGGTGAGCCTGGTTGTCGCCAACACCGGTGACCGTCCGGTACAGGTTGGTTCTCACTATCACTTCTTCGAGACCAACGCAGCCTTGTCCTTCGAGCGCGCTTCGGCACGAGGTTTTCGCCTCAACATCGCTGCCGGCACAGCCGTGCGTTTCGAGCCCGGGCAGACGCGTACGGTGGAGTTGGTGGCCTATTCCGGCGACCGAATTGTTTATGGCTTTCGCGGTCAGGTTCAAGGCAGGCTTGAATGAAGATCACGCGCCAGGCATACGCCGAAATGTTCGGTCCGACTGTGCGCCAGGGAATCGGCGACCGTGTCCGCCTTGCCGACACTGAATTGTGGATTGAGGTAGAGCGCGACTACACGGTGTATGGTGAGGAAGTGAAGTTCGGCGGCGGCAAGGTGATTCGCGACGGCATGGGGCAAGGCCAGCGAATGGCCAAGGATGTCGCCGATACGGTCATCACCAATGCGCTGATCCTTGACGCCGTCACCGGCATCGTCAAGGCCGATATTGGCCTTAAGGGCGGGTACATCGTCGCGATCGGCAAGGCCGGCAATCCAGACGTGCAGCCCGGCGTGAGTATTGCAATCGGCGCCGGCACCGAGATCATCGCCGGCGAAGGCATGATCGTCACCGCGGGGGCGATCGACAGCCACATACATTTCATCTGCCCCCAGCAAATTGAAGAAGCGCTGATGTCGGGCGTGACGACAATGCTCGGCGGCGGCACCGGTCCGGCCACCGGGACGTTCGCCACCACCTGCACGCCAGGCCCGTGGCACATTCACTCGATGCTGTCGGCGGCCGACGCCTTCGCCATGAACCTCGGTTTTCTGGGCAAAGGCAACGCCAGCCTGCCGGGCCCGCTGCGGGAGCAGGTCGAGGCGGGCGCGATGGGCCTGAAACTGCACGAAGACTGGGGCACCACGCCGGCAGCGATCGACAACTGCCTGACCGTTGCCGATGATATGGACGTGCAGGTGGCCATCCACACCGACACGCTGAACGAGTCGGGATTCGTCGAAGCCACTGTTGCCGCGTTCAGGGGACGCACTATCCATACCTTCCATACCGAAGGCGCGGGTGGCGGCCATGCGCCCGATATCATCAAGATTGCGAGCTTGCCGAACGTGCTGCCGAGCTCGACCAACCCGACCATGCCGTACACGGTGAACACCATCGACGAGCATCTCGACATGCTGATGGTCTGCCACCACCTCGATCCGGCGATTGCCGAGGACATCGCCTTCGCAGAGTCGCGCATTCGCCGCGAGACCATTGCCGCCGAGGATATCCTGCACGATCTCGGCGCCTTCTCGATGATGAGTTCGGATTCGCAGGCTATGGGTCGCGTCGGTGAGGTCATTATCCGCACCTGGCAGACGGCGCACAAGATGAAGCTGCAGCGCGGTTCTTTGAAAGAGGACAGCTCCCGCAACGATAATCAGCGCGCCAAACGCTATATCGCCAAGTACACCATCAACCCGGCCATCACCCACGGTATCGGCCACATCGTCGGCTCCGTCGAAGTCGGCAAGCTGGCTGACCTCGTGCTGTGGAAGCCGGCCTTCTTTGGCGTCAAGCCTTCGCTGATTGTTAAAGGCGGCATGATTGCAGCCGCCGCGATGGGCGACCCGAACGCCTCCATTCCGACGCCGCAACCGGTCCATTACCGGCCGATGTTTGGCAGCTATGGCGGTGGCTTGAAAACCTCCTTAACGTTTGTCTCTCAGGCAGCGCTGAATAACCCCGCCGTGCATGCACTCGGCTTGCGCAAGCGTCTGGAAGCGGTGAAAAACTGCCGCAATGTGACCAAGGCCGACATGGTGCGTAACAGTGCCACACCCGTGATCGAGGTTGACAGCGAAACCTACGCCGTGCGCGCTGATGGCGAATTGTTGGTTTGCGAACCGGCCAGCGTGCTGCCGATGGCGCAGCGTTATTTTTTGTTCTGAAATGCGGCTGATTGAACAAAAAGCGGCCGCCGATGCGGTGGCGACTGAACAGCTGATCCTGCCCTTCGAGAGCCGCAGCAAGAGCCGGCTGCGTACCCGTCTGGCCTCGGGTGAGGAGTGCGGTCTCTTCCTCGAGCGGGGTATGGTATTACGCGGTGGCGACAAGCTGCTGAGTGCGGACGGCAGCGTGATCGAAGTTATTGCGGCGGCGGAAGCGCTGATGCAAGCGACTAGCAGCGATGCCTTGCAACTGGCGCGCGCTGCCTACCATCTGGGTAATCGTCATGTTGCTGTGCAGATTCTTTCCGGCTGTTTGCGTTTTGCCCGGGACCATGTTCTGGGTGAAATGGTGTGTGGCCTGGGGTTGCCGGTGAGTGAGCTTGAAGCGGCCTTCGAACCCGAGAGCGGCGCCTACGGTGGTCACGGCGGACATGCCCAGCCCCATGGTCACAGCGCCGACGGCGAAGGTCGCGGCCCGCGTATTCATGATCATTTCAGGCCGCGTTGACCATGCTGGCGCGCCTGCTTCAGCTCGCCAGCCCCGCACTGCCTGTCGGTGCTTACAGTTATTCGCAGGGACTGGAGTGGGCGGTGGAAGCAGGTACGGTCAGCAGCGAGTCCAGCGCGCTGATCTGGATCGGTGACCAGCTGGAATGGAATATTGGTCGTTACGAAGCACCGCTGCTGCTTCGCATGATGGAGATGTGGCGTTGCGGCGAGCATGACGCCGCAGCGATACTCGACACGCACTACCTCGCCAGTCGTGAAACCGCCGAGCTGCGTGTCGAGACTTTGCAGATGGGCTACTCGCTGAAACGACTGCTCATCGAGCTGGGCGATTTTCCAAGCCAATTTCTGGAAGCCATTGCCGTCCCGCCAGCGCCGACTTTTATGTATGTCTGGACCTGTGCCGCCGTTGCCTGGGAAATCCCGACCAAGGATGCGCTTACGGCCTGGCTATGGAGCTGGGCCGAGAATCAGACCATGGCGGCTCTCAAAGCCGTGCCCTTGGGTCAGGCCGGCGGGCAGCGACTATTGCAGGAAATTGGTCGCCGTTTGCCAGGTGTGATAGCGCGAGCGCTGGCCCTGGGTGAAGCAGGTTTCTCTAATTTCGCGCCCGGTTTTGCATTGGCTTCTTGTCAACATGAACATCAATACACGAGACTATTCAGATCATGAGCGGACATAGACTATGAGCAATCGAGCACAAGCACTTCGCATCGGCATCGGCGGCCCGGTTGGCTCCGGCAAGACGGCGCTGACGTTGGCGTTGTGTCAGGCATTGCGAAATAAATACAATATCGCTGTAGTCACAAATGATATTTATACCGAAGAGGATGCACAGTTTCTGGTGCGAAACGAGGCACTGACGCCTGATCGAATAATCGGGGTGGAGACCGGTGGTTGCCCGCATACGGCAATACGCGAAGACGCGTCGATCAATCTTGAAGCGGTGGCGCGTTTGAATGCACGGTTTGATAAGCTGCAAATCATTTTCATTGAGAGCGGCGGCGACAATCTCGCGGCGACTTTCAGTCCGGAGCTTTCGGACTTGACTCTATATGTCATCGATGTCGCGGCAGGTGAAAAGATTCCACGCAAAGGTGGGCCTGGCATAACGAAATCGGACCTGCTGATCATCAACAAGATTGACCTCGCTCCGCTGGTGGGCGCCTCGCTGGAGGTCATGGCAACGGATGCTAAACGGATGCGCGGTGAGCGCCCCTTTCTGTTCAGCAATCTCAAGACTGGTCATGGGCTGGCGCAGATTATTACCTTCATTGAAAAGGCTGGGCTGCTTGTTCATTGAGATTCATGGCCGCAGACGCGTGCGATAACAATTGGTGCATGTCGACGCACCAAAGCGTTGCGTGACGCCCATTATTGGTGCGGCCTCTGGGCTCGATTTTGGCGAAGTCCGTTGTTTTCACAGGCGATCAAGTTTGGGCATGCTTAGTGCTAAGATCACCTGAGTGCTCTGTTTGGTTTTATTTTATGAAGCCTGCGTTCGATGAAATGCGCGATTCTCAAGGTCTCGTTCGCGAGAGTTACCAGAGCTTTGCTCAATGGATGGCGTCGACTCCTGCTGAGATCATCGCGCGAAAGCGCGCGGAGGCCGATCTGGCGTTTCATCGTGTAGGCATCACCTTTGCCGTTTACGGCGAAGATGAGGGTAAGGAGCGTCTGATTCCATTTGACATCGTTCCGCGCATCATCTCGGCAAAGGAATGGAAACGTATCGAGGATGGCTTGCGTCAGCGGGTCAAGGCGCTGAATGCCTTTATTCATGACGTGTATCACGATCAGGAGATCATCAAGGCCGGGCGCATTCCGGCCCAGCAGGTTTGGAACAACTCCCAGTACCGCAAGGAGATGGTGGGTGTTGATGTGCCGGGCAATATCTATGCGCATATCGCGGGTGTTGATCTGGTGCGCGCTGACACAGCGAGCGTGAACGGCGAGTATTTCGTGCTCGAAGATAATCTGCGCACACCGTCCGGCGTCTCATACATGCTCGAGGATCGCAAGATGATGATGCGGCTCTTCCCAGAGCTGTTTGCCCGTCAGGCGATTGCGCCGGTTGAGCACTACCCGGACATGTTACTTAACAATCTGCGCTCGGTGGCGCCGGCCGGAAGCAACGATCCCACCGTGGTGGTCTTGACGCCCGGACAGTTCAATAGCGCTTACTTCGAACATGCGTTCCTTGCCCAGCAAATGGGCGTTGAACTGGTTGAAGGCAATGACTTGGTGGTTCGAGATCTAACTGTCTATATGCGAACCACGCACGGCCTGCGTCAGGTGGATGTGATCTACCGCCGCATCGACGACGATTACCTTGATCCATTGGCGTTCCGCAAGGATTCAGCGCTTGGTGTGCCCGGACTGTTTGCGGCCTATTGCGCCGGTCGCGTCACCTTGGCCAATGCCGTGGGCACTGGTATCGCCGACGACAAGGCGATGTATATTCATGTGCCCGAGATGATTCGCTTTTATTGTGGCGAGGAACCCATCCTGCCGAATGTGCCGACGTGGGAGCTGAGCAAGCCGGATGATTACCGCTACGTACTTGATCACCTTGCCGAAGTTGTCGTCAAGGAAGTCCATGGCTCCGGCGGCTATGGCATGCTGGTGGGGCCGACGTCGAGCAAGGAAGAGTTGCAGCTGTTCCGTGAAAAAATCATTGCTGACCCCAATCGCTATATCGCCCAGCCCACACTGGCGCTGTCTACCTGTCCGACATTCGTGGAAAGTGGCGTGGCACCGCGTCATGTTGATCTGCGGCCCTACGTCCTGTCTGGCAAGGAGGTGACGATGGTACCCGGGGGATTGACCCGGGTGGCCCTGAAAGAAGGGTCGTTAGTGGTGAACTCATCCCAGGGTGGCGGTACCAAGGACACCTGGGTGCTTGAGTACTAGGTCAAGGAAAAAGAGAAAACCCCTATGTTGTCCTCAACCGCAGATCACCTTTACTGGATGGCTCGCAGCGTCGAGCGCGCCGAGAATGCTGCGCGGATGCTGGACGTTACTTACAACATGTCGCTGCTGCAGCGTTCAGCGGCTGATCCGTTTAACGAGTGGCGTGCAATGCTCTCGATTAGTGGACTGCATGTTGATTTTGAAGCCCGATATCCGGAGCCGAGCGCCGAGAACGTGCTGCATTTCATGGCGCTGGACGTCGACAATCCCGGCAGTATCTATCAGAGCATTTTCAAGGCTCGCGAAAATGCGCGGGCCGTACGTCGAACGATTACCTCGGAAATGTGGGAAGCGCTCAACCATACCTGGCTGGAGATGCGTCGAATTCAGGCGGAGACGATTCCCGAGGATGGCGTGTCTAGGTTCTTCGAGTGGGTGAAAGAGCAGTCGCACCTGTTTCGCGGCATAACGATAGGCACTTTATTGCAGGATGACGCCTTTCGTTTTCTGCGCATGGGTACTTTTCTTGAACGCGCCGATAACACCGCCCGCATTCTCGACGTGAAATATCACATTTTGTTGCCCGGCCCTGCTGAAGTCGGTGGTGCGGCCGATTTCTATCAGTGGAGCGCGCTACTGCGTTCCGTGTCTTCCTTCGAGTCGTATCGCAAGGTATACCGTGATCAGATCACGCCAAAGCGCGTAGCCGAACTGCTCGTCTTGCGAGCCGACATGCCGCGCTCGCTGATTGCGTGTATGAATGAAGTAAACCGATTGATTTTTGAACTCAATGGTCCGCGTTCTGGCGAGCTGATGCGGCGCACCGGTTTGTTGCATAGCGAGCTGCGATTTGGCAGTATCGATGAGATTTTTTCAATGGGTTTGCATGAGTACTTGTCTAGCTTTCTCGAACGCATTTACGAACTGGGCGACTTGATCAATACGACCTACTTTTGGTCCGCTGATGAGTGATTCACGCTTTCGCGTGTTGCTTCACTAACTCGATTCCTTTATCGTTGTGGTCTTTGGTAATTTGAAAGATTCAGAATGACCTATTGCGTTGCGGCCTTGATTGATGCCGGTATTGTCTTTGCCTCGGATTCCCGCACAAATGCCGGTGTAGACAACATTTCCACTTTTTGCAAAATGCGAACTTTCGAGCAGCCGGGCGAGCGAGCGTTGACCATCGTCAACTCAGGCAATCTGGCCATCACCCAGGCGACGATGAGCCGTCTGGATCAGGCGATCCGGCGGAATATCGAGCCCAATCTGATGAGTGTTCGCTCGATGTACGACGTGGCAGAACTGGTTGGCGGCGCCCTTCGTGACGTGCATCACCGCGACGGGCCGTTTCTTCTGGAAAATAATGTCGATGGCAGCGCAAATTTCATTGTGGGCGGACAGATCGCGGGCGAGCAACAGCGCTTGTTCATGATTTATTCTGAAGGTAATTTTATTGAAGCCACGCCTGAAACCTATTATTTTCAGCTGGGTGAAACCAAATACGGCAAACCGATTATTGACCGCGTCATCAGTGCCAAGACCTGCATGGACGATGTCATCAAATGCGTGCTAGTGTCTTTCGATTCGACCATGCGCTCCAATCTGTCCGTGGGATTTCCTGTTGATCTGACGTGTTATGAGCGAGAGTCGCTGCGTGTCGGTCAATCGCATCACTTCCTTGAGGATGATCCGTACATACTCAGGCTGCGCCAAAGTTGGGGAGAGGGCGTGCGCCGCGCGTTTGCCCAGTTGCCCAATCTGGAGTGGCACTGATTTCTTTGTAGTCTCTCCATGATTGGCTCCCAATGACCATTCGCGTTGCGCTCACTCATCAATCGCGGTACGTCTTTGACCGCCCCGTCAAGCTATGGCCGCACGAGATCCGCTTGCGCCCGGCCGTTCATAGCCGCACTCCTATCCTGAGCTATTCGCTCACTGTCACGCACTCCGGCAAGGGTGCGCAATATCTCAACTGGCAGCAGGATCCATTCGGCAATTGGGTGGCGCGGCTGGTCTTTCCCGAAAAGGCTGACACGCTTGAAGTGACGGTGGATCTGGTCGCCGACATGACGGTGATTGATCCGTTTGATTTCTTCATGGAAGACTTCGCCGAGTCGTACCCGTTCGACTATCCCGATGCCTTGAAGCGCGAGCTGAGCCCGTATTTGGAAGTTGATCCGGCAACGCCCTTGCTGGCGGATTGGATTGCCCGGGCAAAAACCGGGCTTCTGAGCGAGAAGTTGCGCACCATCGACATGTTGGTCGGCATCAATCGCCGCGTTCAGGGTGATATTGCTTACGTCGTCCGGATGGAAGCCGGTGTCCAAACACCCGAGCAGACGCTGGAGTTGAAGCTGGGTTCCTGTCGTGATTCCGCATGGCTGTTGGTGCAGATATTGCGGCACCTGGGGCTCGCTGCGCGTTTTGCCTCCGGCTATCTGATCCAGCTTAAAGCCGATGTGACCTCGCTCGATGGCCCTTCCGGCACGGCAAAAGACTTTACCGATCTGCACGCATGGACCGAGGTTTTTATTCCCGGCGCTGGCTGGATCGGCCTCGATCCTACCTCGGGCCTTTTGGCCGGCGAAGGTCATATTCCTCTCGCCTGTACGGCGATGCCCTCCTCGGCGGCACCCGTCATCGGAGCGACGGAAGTTTGCGAAACCCAATTCGATGTAGTGATGCAGGTGACGCGCATTTATGAGGACCCGCGTGTCACCCAGCCTTATTCCGATGCGCAGTGGCAAGCCATACTCAATCTGGGTCATCAGGTGGATCAGGAACTGACGCAAAACGATGTTCGTCTTACCATGGGTGGCGAGCCGACGTTCGTCTCGATTGACGACATGGAAGGCGCGGAGTGGAACATTACGGCCTTGTCGGAGAAAAAACGTGCGTTGGCCGGCGAGTTGCTGAATCGACTGCAAGCTCGATTCTCGCCCGGCGCGCTGCTGCATTACGGTCAGGGCAAATGGTATCCGGGTGAGCCCTTGCCACGCTGGGCGCTCGGCTGTTATTGGCGCACTGATGGCAAGCCATTGTGGCATCACCCGGAGTTACTGGTGATCGATGAGGCGGAGGGCAAGCAAACCACGCGTGATGCCCTGTATTTCATCAAACAACTCGCGCGCGAACTACATCTCGACGAAGGATTTGTCATTCCGGCTTTTGAAGACGTGACTCAGATCGTCGACCAGGAGCAGCGTTGGCCAAAGAATTTCGATGTCCATAAGGTCAAACTAAAAGAAACCGATGAGCGTCGGCGTGTTGCCAAGTTGATCGAGCAGGGGCTTGGAAAGCCGGTGGGCTATGTCCTGCCAATCAAGCCACTACCGCACTTACCGCAACCGCCGGAAACGGTGGAAAGCCGGCGCCGTGTCGCCCGCGCCGACTTTCGCTCCAGCGTCTGGCCATTGCGTCGCCGGCACCTTTATCTGATCGCCGGCGATTCGCCGCTGGGACTGCGACTGCCACTGGCTTCGTTGCCGTGGGTGGCGCCCGAGGATATGGAAACCGAGCATGATCGCGACCCGTTTGAAAAGCGCGGGGATCTTGGTTCAGCACCGCTGGGCCAACAAACAGTCGTGGGCGCGCCTCTAAAACCTACCCCGCGCACTGATTTCGATCCGCGTGAGGTCGTGCATACCGCTCTGTGCGTCGAAGTTCGCAATGGCGTGTTGCACGTATTCTTGCCGCCGGTGAAATTGCTGGAAGATTTCGTCGATCTGATTGCCGCCATCGAGGCGGCGGCGACGAACTTGAAGTTACCCCTCCGTCTGGAGGGCTACACGCCTCCGGCGGATCCGCGCTTAAAGGAGTTCAAGATCACGCCCGATCCCGGCGTGATCGAGGTCAACATTCATCCGGCCAGTTCATGGGCGCAACTGGTTGAAAACACCCAAACGCTTTACGAGGAGGCGCGGCTGACGCGTCTCTGCGCCGAAAAATTCATGCTCGATGGCCGTCATACGGGCACCGGCGGCGGCAATCACATTACGCTTGGCGCGGCTTCGCCCGTTGATTCGCCCTGTCTGCGCCGCCCCGATCTGCTGATGAGCCTGATCACCTATTGGCAACATCATCCGGCGCTGTCCTACTTGTTCTCGGGGATGTTCATCGGACCAACCAGTCAAGCGCCACGGGTGGATGAAGCGCGACACGACAGTCTCTATGAGCTTGAAATCGCATTCCAGCAAATGGCGCAGCGGCTGCAACCCGGGCAGCAAACCCTGCAACCGTGGCTGGTCGATCGCTTGCTGCGCAATCTGCTGATTGATCTTTCCGGCAACACGCACCGGGCCGAGTTTTGTATCGACAAGCTTTACTCTCCGGATAGTGCCACCGGTCGCCTCGGCCTTGTCGAGTTCCGCGGCTTTGAAATGCCGCCACACGCCCAGATGAGTTTGTTGCAGATGTTGATGGTGCGCGCTCTGGTTGCGCGATTCTGGCGTCAGCCATATCAATTACCCCTCAAACGCTGGGGTACGGAGCTGCATGATCGCTTCATGTTGCCGCACTTCGTGGCCGCTGACATGCTCGATGTGGTGCAGGACCTGCAGCGCGCCGGTTACGCTTTTGAAGCGGATTGGTTCGCGGCGTTCTTCGAGTTCCGTTTTCCACGTTACGGCAGTGTTGTCTATCAGGGCATCGAAATCGAGTTGCGGCAAGCCATCGAGCCCTGGCATGTGCTGGGGGAAGAAGTCGGTGCTGGCGGGACGGCGCGCTATGTTGATTCCTCGGTCGAGCGCCTTCAGGTCAAGTTGCGTCACATGAATAACAGCCGGCATATCCTGACGTGTAACGGCCGGCCGGTGCCGCTGAGCGCCACTGGTGTATCCGGCGAATATGTTGCCGGTGTGCGCTATCGCGCCTGGCGCCCGCCTTCCGGGCTGCACCCGACCATCGATATACATACACCGCTGGTGTTTGATCTGGTGGATAGCTGGAGCGGTCGTTCTATCGGTGGTTGCACCTATCACGTGTCGCATCCGGGCGGACGCAATTCCGAGACTTTCCCGGTGAACGCCAACGAAGCCGAATCGCGTCGTGTTGCGCGATTCTGGAGTCACGGCCACACTCCCGGGCCAATGTATGTGCAGCGTGAAGGCCGCAATCCCGACTATCCGTTGACACTGGACTTGCGCCGCGCCCCCGAAAACGTGTTTTGATTGACGTCGGGCAGAGTAATGGGTCAGCCTACTCCGCGAATAATCCGCTGCCCGAGGGTTTTGCCACTAAGCCAGGCACCTTGTACCTTGCCGCCATTGAGCCAGTCGCCACATAAACCAAGGCCGGCATCGGCATCCCACAAGCAGCCCAGTTCCAGCGCTGCTTCGGTATCGGCATAACGCCAACGATGGGCTGTCCAAGCCTGCGGTAATGGTCCGCCCAACTCGGCGAACGCTGCCAGCAAGATAGCCGCCGCAGAGTCCGCAGTGTCTTCAATATGTGTCTCGCTCCAATCAGGAGTGGCATGAA
>CAZAGR010000056.1:0-10861 GCA_964484585.1 uncultured Propionivibrio sp.
CGCGGGGACCAGCACCGTCTGCCCCCGGCCATCCGCTCTTGGTCCCCGGGTCAAGGATGCTGGCACCAGTGCAGCCTCGGCGGCACCCGTGTAGACAAACTGTACCGCTTGCGCGGCCGTATCGGCAAGCACGAGTTTGCCAGCGCTCGGGCCCGTCAGCTGTATTTTTTCCAGAATCTGTCGGGCTGCTCGGCCAAATGGTGCCAGTTCCGGATTGGCGATTGCCAGATGCTCGATCCGTCCATCCGCGATGGCCGGTCCGAGATCGCCCAATACTCGAGTTGGCCGTATCGGCGAATCCTTTGGCAACAACAGCACCACGCGCCCGAACGCAAAAATACTCGCCTCGCCCTGCGCGCGTGATCCCTCAGCCACGACTTGCGTGTTCTGATAATCAGCCGACAAGAACAAATCAAATGGCTCGCCCTGAAGTATTTGTCGCGCCAAACTACCCGATGAACCATAAGTCACTCGCACGCGCCGACCATCCTCTGGCGACAGCACCGCAAAAGCAGCCAACACATCCGGCAGCGCAAATTGAAAATTCGAGGCGGCAGCGATATAAACTGGCGGCAACTCAGCGTGAGCTGCCAATGGTGTGCACAACACCATCAGCAAGCTCAGTACAAATGTTGTCCAGCGCATGAACAGAGTAGGCATGGGCGCAGTTTATTGGAGAGTCCGGCAAATTATTTCAAATTAACGTGGAAGACGTAGAAAACCCGCGACAACAAAATTTGCTGACAATTGGTCAGATGCCGTTCAGATGCCAAGGTGCATGTACGCTTTGGGCAGCAAATCGTAAGCTTATGGAGCACTACATGACTATCAATACACTCGCAGCCTGGCATCAACTTGTGACAAATCACAGTCCGCAGGGGCTGGACACTCTCCTCGCTGACAGTGTGGTCTTTCATTCGCCGGTGGTGCACGCGCCGCAAGCGGGAAAGGCGCTGACCAGCATGTACCTGCGCGCGGCCTTTCATGTATTTTTCAACGAATCATTTCATTACGTGCGCGAACTCTCTGGCGAACGCGATGCCGTGCTCGAATTCATGGTGGACATCGACGGAATCCGGGTTAACGGTGTGGATATGCTTAAGTGGAACGATGAAGGCAAGATCATTGAATTCAAAGTCATGCTTCGTCCGCTCAAGGCGATTAACTTGATCCACCAGAAAATGGCGGAGATGCTGCAGGCGCAGCAATAGACAACAATCGCCCGCAGAAACGTAGCGCTTCAAAAATGTCGTCCCAGATAGAATCTGGCGTTCGCGACTCAACCATCCGGACGTTCATATCATGGCAGGTACCAGCCTTTTAGTTCTACTTGACGACATCGCGGCCATCCTTGACGACGTGGCGCTGATGACCAAGGTGGCGGCGCAGAAGACAGCTGGCGTGCTCGGTGACGACCTTGCGTTGAATTCACAACAGGTCGCCGGAGTCCGCGCAGAACGCGAGATTCCAGTTGTCTGGGCAGTCGCCAAGGGGTCCTTCAAGAATAAATTGATTCTGGTGCCGGCGGCATTGGCCATTAGCGCGTTAATGCCCTGGCTGATCGTACCGCTGCTAATGATCGGTGGCGCCTATCTCTGTCTCGAGGGCTTTGAGAAAATCGCCCACCCGTTGCTGCACAGCGAGGCAGAGGACACCGCCAGCCACGCTGAACTTTCTGCGGCCGCAGCCAGTTCGGAGCTCGACTTGATGGCGTATGAGCAGGAAAAAATCAAGGGTGCAATTCGCACTGATTTCGTGCTCTCGGCCGAGATCATCGTGATTGCACTGGGCACTGTTGCCGACGCCACATTCATAACCAAGACCCTCGTCGTCTCGGGAATCGCAGTCATCATGACAGTGGGCGTGTATGGTTTTGTTGCCGGCATCGTCAAACTGGATGACCTCGGACTTTACTTGTGCCGCAATCCGGCGACCAGCATGCGCTTGAAACTGCAACACGCGTTCGGTCGTGCCTGCCTTCTGGGCGCCCCCTACCTGTTGAAAATTCTGACGGTGGTTGGCACGGCGGCGATGTTCATGGTCGGCGGCGGCATTCTTGCCCATGGCATCCCGGTGCTGCATCATTTCATCGAACAGTCCGCAAAAGATGTGGCGGACATCGCGGTGATCGGCAGCCTGCTTGAAATCCTGACGCCGCTCCTCCTCAACAGCCTGCTCGGAATCGCCGCCGGAGCCGTTACATGGGGTGTCGTCACAGCACTGAACCGGGTCTATCGAAGGCTTGAACCGATATTCAAGGCGCGCAAACAATGACGGATCGCTACGCCGTGTTCGGGAATCCGATCGCGCACAGCCGGTCACCACGAATTCATGCCCTGTTTGCAGCGCAGACCGGGCAGGATATTTTCTATTCGCCATTACTGGCTCCGCTGAATGATTTTTCCGGGAGCGTGGCGGCGTTTGTAGCCGCCGGCGGGCGCGGCGCAAATGTCACTGTTCCGTTCAAGGAGGAGGCATTTCGCCTGGCAACGCAACTCTGCCCGCGTGCCCGCGCGGCGGGGGCGGTGAACACATTGAGCTTCACGGGCACGGAAATTATTGGCGACAACACCGACGGTGCGGGACTGGTGCGGGATTTGAAGTACAACCTGCACTGCATCCTTAAGGAACGGCGCATTCTGTTGCTCGGTGCGGGCGGCGCAGCGCGCGGCGCACTACTACCATTGCTGGAAGAGCGACCGGCGGCCTTGGTCATTGCCAACCGGAGTGCGGGAAAAGCCGAACAGTTGGCTGCTGAATTCTCGGCACACCCCGTGCGCCCGGATGGCATGGGGCTCGACGCATTGGACGGTCGTAATTTTGATCTGATCATCAACGCCACATCGAGCGGACTCGACAACGCCGTGTCGCCAGCGCCGACTTTTGTCTTCGCACCCGATTGTGTGGCCTACGAGATGTTTTATGGACGTGAAACCGCCTTCATGACACAGGCGCACAAGGCCGGTGCCACGGTCAGTGATGGTCTCGGCATGCTGGTCGAACAGGCGGCAGAGGCCTTTTACGTTTGGCGCGGCGTACGACCGGACAGCCGACCGGTGTTGGCAACACTGTTGGCGACAGCGTCCGTTACGCCAACGCCGACACGGTCGCAAAAAGGTCCATGAAACATCCCGCGCCGCGCTGGCTGAAAGTTCTGCTGGCGGGATTTTTTGGCCTGATCGTTGTATGGCAGGGCTGGTATCTGGGCTGGATACTTTGGTGGAAGTGGGTTGATCCGCACACCACAAG
This sequence comes from uncultured Propionivibrio sp., assembly GCA_964484585.1. Classification (GTDB taxonomy): domain Bacteria; phylum Pseudomonadota; class Gammaproteobacteria; order Burkholderiales; family Rhodocyclaceae; genus JADKHX01. Next base: position 3,250 of record CAZAGR010000056.1, read on the forward strand.
TTTCCAGAGTCAGCGCCTGGGAGAGTTGCGAGAAAAGAACCCGAAAGCAGAATTAAAAAAACATTGGATCCCCTACGCCAAAATTTCCACCCATCTCAAGCGGGCAGTGATCGCGGCCGAAGACGACAAGTTCATCGATCACGAAGGCTTTGACTGGGAAGGTATCCAGAAGGCCTTGGAGAAAAATCAAAAAAAGGGCAAAGTTGTTGCAGGTGGATCGACCATCTCGCAGCAACTGGCAAAAAACCTGCTGCTTTCGCCCAACAAAACCGTACTGCGCAAACTTGAAGAAGCGAGCATTACGCTGTGGCTGGAATTACTATGGGATAAACGTCGCATTCTGGAGGTCTATCTGAATGTCGTCGAATGGGGCAGCGGCATCTTCGGAGCCGATGCGGCGGCTCGTCACTACTTTGGCAGTTCGGCGGCACAGTTGGCACCGGAACAAGCCGCCCGCCTGGCCGTTATGTTGCCGGCACCACGCCGGTTTGAAAAAAATCCTTACTCTGGCTACGTTAACGGTCGTGTCGATTTGATACTGGGGCGAATGAACTCGGCGGAAGTGCCTTGATTTCAGTTCAGCGAACGTTAAACTGCAGTATTACAAATAGTTAAACAAGTTCTTGATAGGCCATGACGCTCAATTTTGGCGACGTTCCTGATTGCCCTGAGACATTGATACTTTTTTTCGTCATCGGTCCGATGAAGCAGTCAACGCCGTGAAGAATTTTTTTGACCGACCCATTTTTATTGTGGCGGCGCCACGCTCCTGTAGCACGCTGCTATTCCAGACTCTGGCGCAAAGCGAAGCGTTATGGTCTCTCGGTGACGAGAGTCATCACATTTTCGAATCACATCCAAAACTTCGTCCAATCACCGGTCTTGCAGACTCTAATCGCCTTGTTGCCGATGTGCTCGATGAGGTATTGGAACAGTCAATTCCTGCTGCTTTCTATGCGCAAATAAAGGACAGATCAGGCTCTTTCTTGAAACCCGATTGCGACCAAAAAATTCGACTGCTCGAGAAAACACCGAAACATTCGCTGCGAATCCCCTTTCTGAACGCACTGTTTCCGGATGCGCTATTCATCTACCTGTTTAGGGATCCTAAAAAAAACATCAACAGTATTATCGAGGCTTGGCGCTCCGGACGCTTTGTAATGTATCCGACGCTGCGAACGAGACACGGGCCATGGTCCTTACTGTTGCCCCCCGAATGGCGCGAGCAGGTCAGCAAACCAATTGAAGAAATTGCAAGCTTCCAGTGGCTATCGGCGAATCGATTTATCATCGAGGATCTTAAACAGATAGCGCCCGATCGCCGTGTGGCCATCAATGCCGACGAATTGCTGATGAATCCGCTGTCGTCCGTCAGACGGTTATGTGATTTCATGGGCATTGGTTTGGATGACGGTTTGCACGCTTACCTGAAGCGACCGCTGCCCCTGTCGCGGTATACACTTTCGGCTCCGGGTCAGGACAAATGGCGCGAAAACGGAGAGTCGATCGAACGGATTTGGCCGAAAATTATAGGCATGATTTCCGCGATCAACGAGTTCATCGGTGACACGACGCGTCCTCTTGAGACGGCAATAACTACGTCGGACAGCGGGATTGATAGGCTTCGACGGAACAGCCTGTGCCACTGCGGATCCGGGATTCGTTACAAAGCCTGCCACGGGTTGATCCGCTGATGCAGACGTTGCAAGTTTCGCTCCGCCACGGTTTGCGAGGTCCGCGATGAAGTTGAATTCGGCGTTTATACGCCTGCCGTTTGAGTTCGACGTTGAACGTATGGCGTTGGAACTCGCGCAGTTCTCAAATATCCAGTGGATGTCTCATCCGGACAAAATAGACGGTAATTCCGCACTGCCGTTGATCTCAAGCGGCGGCGGAAGAAACAACGAGTTCAAAGGTGAAATGAAACCGACGCCCTTGCTGGACTGTAGTCATTACCTCCAACAGGTAATCGCGAGTTTCGGTGAGGTATTCGGTCGATCACGCCTGATGCGTCTCGACGCAGGCTGCGAGGTCAGCCCGCATGTCGATTTCAATCATCATTGGCACCATCACGTACGAATTCATATTCCCATTGTCACGAGTCCCAACGTGATTTTTTATTGCGGGGACAAGCATGTCCATATGCCCGCCGGTACTTGTTGGATTTTTGATTCGTGGCGCCTTCATCGTGTCGTGAATCGAGGTGAACAGGCACGCGTGCATCTGGTCATTGATACGGCCGGGTCTTCGCATTTCTGGGAGATGGTCGAGCAAGCGGAGCTGACCATGAAACTTGCCGCACCGTCTCCGGTCCGATTTATTCCCTATGTTCCAAACCAACCGGTCGAGCTGCGCACCGAGCGGTTCAATCTACAGCCGGTCATGTCACCCGGTGATGTCGATGGTCTGACCCGGGATCTGATCACGGATTTCGAATCGGAGCCAAGTAATGACAAACATGACGTAGTACGGTATAGGAAACATCTTCTTGGCTTTTGCCAGGATTGGCGCACGCTATGGTACCTGCATGGAATGCATGAATCAGGATGGCCCGATTACAAGGAGCTGATCGACGCCACGATGGACACGCTGCCGGACATCGGCCGGCCCTTGCTCATGCTGGGAGGCAATTGCCAAGTCAAAGCTGCATTGATGGCAAGAATTCTTGGCGTCGCGCTGTCTCCAGAAACATATACCGAGTTCATTTCAGTCGCAAACCCAAGGCCACCTGCTCCTTATTCCGAGGTTGCGGAGGCGGCGTCCGGACCGGAATCCGGCGCACAGCAGCAGACAAAACACAATGTCGCTGTTCACAGTGAACTGGGACGCAATGCGCGCTGTGGTTGCGGTTCAGGACTCCGTTACAAACACTGCCATGGTGTGTCTGCCTCACCCGGTTGATAGGTAGCCAGACTGACCGAGCGATACGGGATTCGCATGGCAGTTTTGCGCTTTAGTATGTATTGGCACACTAGGCTTTATTTTCCGGATATCGTTGCCTGCAAAACGGTCAAGGGTTCAATTCATAGCGGCAGGCACGCCAAGCTTTGCCTCGTTTGATGCGCGTCTGGTCTGCGCGTCCAACAGTCGCGCCGGGATAACCGAACATATCATCCCCAAAACCAGCAGCGCGATCATGACGATGATCAACAGTTGATATTGACTCTCTCCAACAATGAACGAGGCGAGCATCGGGCCTGAGGCCAATCCCATCTTTGACGCAAAGCCACCCCAGACCGCGGTCTCTCCTGTTGTGTCAAATCGTGCGCACATTCCCAGTAAGTAAGCGATAACCAAGTTCCAGGTGATAGCGGTAATTACGTTTGCGGCGATCCAAATCGATGAACTGGATGCGTAAAGTAGCAACCATGTCCCAAATATCGTGAGGATCATGCCGGTTAACAGGGGAATGACCAATCCAACCCGAGTCGACAGTGCAACCACCAACAGCGCACCCAGGATGGCTATCCAGTTTGCGGCACCCAACGTTTCTCCAATAAAGGCGATATCCAGCCCTTCGTTCTTGCCGAGACCGATGATGAAAGCATACAGTCCCATATTGGCCGCCTGAAATAGAAACACTGAGACCAATGCAAATAGCAACGGTTGGATCTGGACCTTTCCCTCCGGTACTGCGAAATCAATACCTGAGCCAACCTCTCTGCGATATTCGGGCAGGAATTGAATAAGAAGCAAGGTCAACGCACTAAATGCGATTAATGCCCAAAACAGTATCTGGGTACCGAAACCACCGACCAGCAGGGGCAGGCTCATTACGCCAAGCCCGCCGGCAAATGCCTGCACGAGAAGGAGAATGCCAAAAGTTCTGTCAGGCGCTTTGGTCCGTGCAATGACGGAGAATCCTATGCCGACGAGAACGCCACCGATGGTGCCATGAGCGAATCGCGCCACCATTAGCGGTACCGGATGGGCAAGCGTCATGGACAGCAAATCCATTCCGATCAAACCCAACAGCAGACCGGGGGCGAAAATTCGCCAGTCAATTCGCCTTACAAAGAAAGCAATGACGAAAGAGCCAAGTGCGGCTCCGTAGACGTTGCAGGACGCCACCAGCCCCGCCTCCTTGTTGCTGAATCCGAGTCCTTCCTTTAAGCCATCAACAATCGCGGGCATGATGTTGACGTAATAGAGTCCCGCGGTGGCTAAAAACGCAAGAAGAACACGTGCTGCCATGCCATCGGCGGAAACTTTCGGAAAACGCTCATTCATATCGAATCACCTTGATAAGGGCACAATCTAACTGCAATCAATGCCATGTTTGGTCAGAAAATCGCCCAACGGCTCCAGCTGCTTTGAATACTGCCGCCATCGATGCAGTGAATCGCGATAAACCGGCCGGCGCACCTGGGCTGCACTGGCGGTCGCCGCCGGCGCCGCATTTTCATGAAAATTAAGGCATGCCGGTTCCCACGGAAGTGCGCAGTACTCTAGCATCGCACGGCTGGTACTTTCCTGCTGATCAACCAGCATCTCGTAGTCGATATCAATAAAACCATGTGGGATAACGTCACGCCAATGCTGCATCAAACGATGGTAAGCGAGATAATAGTGCCCAAGATCGTCGAGACTATAGGAGTAGGGGTACCCTGCGCGAAAAAGTGTTTTGTATATCGCGTAACAACTATCGAGCGGATGCCTCCGTAGATGAATTATCCGGGCGCCCGGCAGCGCAAGGCGAATCAGGCCGAGATAGAGAAAATTGTCCGGCGTCTTGTTAATCAAATGTGGTTCGGCCTTTCCGTATCCGGATAAGCCATCGCGATAGAGCTGCCCAAGGTGCGAAAAATCGATCTGCGTTGACCTTTTAATCAGTTCGAACTTGTCCCCGGGCCCGGACGCCAACTGCATCAGGGCAAATACGAAGGTGGTGATCTCGCCAAGACTGGCGACCTGACTGTGCGAACTCAAAATACGATCCACGAGTGTCGTGCCGCTGCGAGGCAGCCCGAGAATGAATACGGCGGACTCATCCGGCTTCTCGTCTGGTGCAGTCGCCAACAAATTCGCGTCGAAAGATTGCTCAATATGTATCATCGTCGAGACATCACTTTCGACTTTGTAAGCCAACATACTGCGCCGACGATTGGCGCCACGCTTCAAGAATTCGAAAGACTCCGCCGCATTGCCAAGATCTTCATGCTCTTTGGCTAGGGCATAGCTCAGTGGAACCTCGCCCGCGTGATTCGAAGGCAAGTGCTTGAGGACACGGGTGAGCTCATCAATATGATGATTATGCGATTTCCACGTCTTCAGGATTGACCTGTTCAAATAGGCGCCCATGTCGGACGGGTCCATGGCAATGACCTGATTGAACAATGCCTCGGCGCGAACACCGTTGCCGAGCACGACACATGACGTTGCGAGGTTGTATAGATACAGCGGATGCTTGGGTTCCAGATACACCGCACGCTCATAACAACGGCCGGCTTCCACATGTCCCGCGCAGTTAAGGTACATTTGGGCGACCTCCTGCAATAACCGCGGGTCGTTTATGGCAAGCGATTCAAGCTCCGCAAGCCGCTCGAGTGCCATGGCGATGTTTCCAAGATAGATAAAACTCTCGACAACACGTAACTGGGCGCCGGTGTGATCAGGCTCTGATTTGGCGGCCCGTTGGGTGGCAGCAAGCATTCCTGAAAAATTACCCAATCGTTGATACGCCTGACTAATCATCAAGAGCGATTCGGTCGGCACAGACTCCTGAGTCATTAGTCGCGCGCACACAGCGGAGGCATCGGTATGTCGACCGGCACGCAATAGATGCGCGATCGCGCCTACCTGCTCCGACGTGGCCAGATCAGTCATTGCAATTGAGCACCTTTTTCGGAAGATAGGCTGGCCAAGCAGCACAAACAAACGCTGGCCCAGTATGCATAGTGGGCCAGGTCAAAGGCTCATCAGAAATTGTAGTTTGCCGACAGTCCTATGGTGCGTGGCTGTGAGATCAAGACCTTGGATCCATTGCCAAAATAATTTTGCGCAACAGCCGCAGGACTTGTGCCCATGAGCGGCTCCAAGAAGCCGCCGGTTACACCATCACTATTCGTCAGGTTTTTGACATAAAAGGTTGCGCTCCACTTGTCGCTTGCCAGCGTCGACGACAAACCCCACTGAGTAAAACTGTCCCAGGTCTTTTTGTAACTGGCTGAGGCCAAAATCGAATTTTCCGTCTCACTTTGGAAGTAGCCGCTAACCCGATTAATCCAGTAGAGTCCGTTTGCCAACGCTGTCGTGTGATCAAGCGCCGCACTGAACGTATTTTTTGGAATTCCCGGCAGCGGAGTTCCAGCAGCAGCCACCAGTCTTGCCGCGTTACCAGGGCGAGTAACAGGATCATCCAACTTCGCACTTACATGCGCATAACTCAGGTTGTAGCTCCAAGCCGTACCGATCTTGTTGCTCAGCTCGAGTTCCAAACCTCGGCTACTGGCTCTTCCGCCGTTTTGTGCAGCATAAAACCCCCAGGTGGGTGTTGTTACGTCAACCTGAACATCTTTCCACTTGATGTTGAACACTGAGATGTTATAGCGGAGATCCGCTTCCTTACCTTTGATGCCGAGTTCGACATTCGTGTTGGTATCTGGCTTGAACGTTTGGTACGGATCTGCGGCTGCAACATGGAAGCTACTGCTCGGTCCCGGGATAGCGTTAGCACCGCCACGACGGTAGCCTTCAGACGCTGTCAAATAGAGCATCTTTGTCGGCGATAAGTCCCACGACATATTTGCTTTGTACAAGTTGCCTGAGTCACTCTTGGTAAACGCCGTTTTGTCTGGCGTGCTGCAACAGGCAAGAATGCCCGAGCCAAGCAGCGAATTGTTACTGAAGTCCGTCGTGTAATGACGAATACCTCCTGTAACTCGGAGGGTCGGCATGAGGTTCCAAGTTAGCTCGCCGAAGTAGGCATGCTCCTTAAAGTTCTGCGATCGATCAAATACGAAGTCGTTATCGCTGACGATGTTGGCGGCCGTAGCGGCCGATGTTCCACCTGCTGTCGCCCAGGCTTTCAGTCCACGGAGGTAACTGCGTTGGGATGCATCAAGATCTTGGTTGAGATAATAAACACCGGCGACATAGTCAACCGCTCCACCCTTCTTGGAAGCCAGTCGGAATTCCTGCACCAGCGCCTTGTCACTGTAGCGACGATCGGCCTGTGCCATCGGGCGCGGAGCGTTGTAATAGTATGCACTTAGCCAACCACTTTGGGCATAGAAGCCAGTGTTTTCGTTCAAGCTCTTGCCCGACTGATCGTAATGTGAAGTTGCACTGGATAGTGTTGCGAAACCCAAGTCCAAATCCATCTCAAGCGACAATAAATCGGCCTTTCGGTCCGAGGGCTCAAGTTGAACAGATCCGTTTTCATATTTGCCGTATGCAACACCAAAGCCGTCGTTGCCTCGGGTTGGTTGGCGTCGGCCGCCGACATCATCGGACTGGGTATGGTAGGTCAGCAACGCCTGAAAAGTGCTGGATGGTTTGGCTAACACCGACACGCGCGCATAGTCAATATTGACCGTATCAGCATCTTTGACGGAATAATAGCTGGCAGCCGGGTTTAGGATGCCACTTGGGGCGACCGGCGCACCAGCGG
>CAZAGR010000057.1:0-10761 GCA_964484585.1 uncultured Propionivibrio sp.
GTAGGAGCCGTACATTAGTCCGGCGACCGCGCCCAGGGCAGCGCCGATGACAAACGTAGCCGAGATGACACGGTCGGCATTCACACCCATCAGTCCGGCAATGCGGACGTCCTCGGCGGCGGCGCGCATCGCAATGCCAAAGCGGGTGCGGTACACGAACCAGGTCAGCCCGGCCATCATGGTGACCGACAGCAGCATGATGGCAATCTGCACTCCGGTGATGGCTGCTCCGGCCAAGCTATAGACCGGATTGTCGATGATCTGCGGGAAAGCCACCGGATTGCGCCCCCACACCAGCAACGCCAGATGCTGCAGGATGATGGACATGCCGATTGCGGTAATCAGCGGCGCCAGACGCGGCGCGTGGCGCAAGGGGCGATAGGCGACGCGTTCGAGCAGGTAACCGATCACCATGCAGGCCGGAATTGCCGCGAGCACGGCAACCAAAAGTATGGCTGGCGCCGGCAGGGAGCCGCCAGCCAGCGAAATGATCACACTAAAGGCCACCATCGCGCCGATCATCACGACTTCACCGTGAGCAAAATTGATCAGCTGAATGACGCCATAGACCATCGTATAACCAAGCGCGACGACGGCGTAAACACTACCGGTGGTCAGGCCATTGATGATCTGTTGTAATAATATTTCCATCGGTGGGTCGCTGAAAAAAACGGGGAAGTCGCGCGTTGGCGACTTCCCCGAGATTCTCTCAGACTTTGTTTACTTCTTTGCTTCAGCAGCCGGTGCTGCGGGCGCCGTTGCTGCCGGTGCAGCCGTTGCAGCCGGTACGGGTTCCGCAGCCGCAGGTGCCGCCGGCGCTGCCGGAGCAGGTGCTGCATTTGCCGCAGCGTATTCATCGAGGGTCATTGACTTGCCGCTCTTGATAATGGCGATCGGCGTGATCTTGCCTTCTTTCAGGGTGAAGATCGTCATTTCGGCGTCCTTGCGATCGCCCTTTTCGTCGAACTGAATATTGCCGCTGGCGCCGTTGTAGTCACTGGCGACCAGCGCTGCGTGGTACTTGGCCGGATCGGCCGAACCGGCCTTTTGCATCGCGGCTATCAACAGTTTGGTCGCGTCATAGGTGAAGGGTGCGTAGATGATGGGATCCATCTTGAACGCGGCGCGGAAGGCGTCGAGAAATTTGGACCCGGCCGCCTTGACCGGAATGCCGGCCTGAGAGCAAATCAATCCTTCCGCCGCTTCGCCAGCCAGTTCAGCCATCTTCTCGGTACACGCGCCGTCGCCATAAGCGAACACAGCCTTGATGCCCAGTTCGCGCGCCTGCTTCATCAGGGGGCCGGCAGTCGCGTCCATGCCACCGTAGAACACGGCGTCCGGCTTCTTGCCCTTGACCTTGGTCAGCACGGCTTTCCAGTCGACAGTTTTGTCCGTGCCTTTTTCACGTGGCAACACTTTGATGTTGGCGGCTTTCAAGGTCTTCTCGACCTCGTTGGCGAGGCCTTCGCCGTACGCCGTGGCGTCATCGATCAAGGCAACGGTCTTCGGCTTGCTGTTATTGGCCAGATAGGTGGCGAGCACCGGGCCCTGCTGGTCATCGCGGCCGACGACGCGGAAAGCCATCTTGAAGCCCTGCTCGGTGTAGGCGGGGTTGGTCGCCGAGCCGGAAATCACGGGGATTCCGGCTTGGTTGTAAATTGCCGAAGCGGGGATGGTGGTGCCGGAGTTCAGGTGCCCGACCACACCGGCGACCTTGGCATCGACCAGTTTTTGGGCCACAGTGTTACCCACCTTCGGGTCGGCCTGATCATCTTCGGAAACCAGTTCGAACTTGACCTTTTGCGTGCCGATCATCGGGCCGGCGGCATTGGCTTCGTCGATCGCCAGACGCACGCCGTTTTCGTTGTCCTTGCCCTGATGCGCCGTGCCACCAGTCAGCGGTGCGACGCTACCAATCTTGACGATGGTGACAGGCGGCGGTGGGGGAGGCGCAGCGACTTGAGGTGCGGCTTCTTCAGTCTTGCCGCAGCCGATGACAGCAAGCGCAGCGATTACGGAAAATGACAGGGCTTTCATTTGCAGGTTCATGTTGGGACGGCTCCGAGAAATGGGCAAACGGTGGGCGGGGCAACGCGGTACGACGGGCGCGCGCCAATTTTGACAAGCAATGACCTTGGCTGTCAATGACTCATTGTAGCGGTCGGCGATTCACCGGGCATTGGCCGAGCCCCTTCAAACTGCTGTATCGCCCAGGCCTCGAAGCTGCCACTCCTTGATCAGGGCGTAGAGGGCGGGAATGACGATTAGGGTCAGCACGGTCGAGGAAATCATGCCACCGACCATCGGTGCAGCGATGCGGCTCATCACTTCCGAACCGGTGCCGGTGCCCCACATGATCGGCAGCAGGCCGGCCATGATGGCGACGACAGTCATCATTTTTGGCCGGACACGCTCGACCGCGCCCTCCATCACTGCGGAATAGAGCTCATTAGCCCCCGGCCGCCGTCCCGCCAGCGCCGACTTTTCAGTGGCCGCCACCCAGGCATGATCCAGATAAATCAGCATCACCACGCCTGTTTCGGCGGCAACCCCGGCGAGGGCAATGAAGCCCACCGCGACCGCGACCGACAGGTTGTAGTTCAGCAGCCACATCAGCCAGATGCCACCGACCAGCGCGAACGGTACGGAAAGCATGACGATCAGGGTTTCGGTGATGCGGCGGAAATTCAAATACAGCAACAGAAAAATGATCAGCAACGTCAGTGGAATGACGATTTTCATCTTCGCCAGCGCGCGTTCCATGTATTCAAACTGCCCGCTCCAGGTGATGTAGTAACCGGCGGGAAATTTCACCTGATCGGCGACGGCCTTGCGTGCTTCGGCGACGTAGGAGCCAATATCGCGATCACGAATGTCGACAAAAATGTAGGCCGACAGCAATGCGTTTTCGGTACGGATGCCCGGCGTGCCTTTGGCCACCTCGACGCGCGCGACCTGACCGAGCGGAACCATGGTGCCATCCATGGTGGTCAGCAACACCTCGCGCGCGATTTGCTGCGGAGTGGAGCGCAGCTCGCGCGGGTAGCGGATCTGCACGCCGAAGCGCTCGCGCCCCTCGACCGTGGTGGTCAGCATTTCGCCGCCCAGCGCGGTGGCAATGGTGTCCTGCAGATCGCCAATGGAAAGGCCATAACGCGCGAGCTGCTCGCGGTCCGGCTCAATGTTGAGATAAAACCCGCCGGTGATGCGTTCGGCGAAAGCGGATGTCGTACCGGGCACCGTCTTCACCACGGTTTCAATTTCCCTTGCCAGACGTTCCATCTCGTCGAGATTTTTACCAAAAACCTTGATGCCGATGGGCGTGCGAATACCGGTGGACAACATGTCGATACGCGCCTTGATCGGCATGGTCCAGGAATTCGCCACGCCGGGGAATTGCAGCGCCTTATCCAATTCGGCGATCAGTTTTTCGGTACTCATGCCCGCCCGCCATTCGGTCTGCGGGCGCAGGTTGATCACCGTCTCGAACATCTCCGTCGGCGCAGGATCGGTGGCGGTATTGGCGCGCCCGGCCTTGCCATACACGGAGCTCACTTCAGGAAAACTCTTGATGATTTTGTCTTGCGTCTGCAACAATTCAGCGGCCTTGGTAATCGACATGCCCGGCAGCGAGGCGGGCATGTAGAGCAGCGTGCCTTCGTTCAGTGCCGGCATGAATTCACTACCCAGTTGGGAGGCCGGATAGATCGACATTGCCAACGCGGCAAGCGCTGCCGCGATGGTGGCCTTTTTCCAGTGCATCACTCCGGCGATCACCGGACGATAGAGCCAGATCAGGAATCTGTTCACCGGGTTCTTTTCCTCCGCCATCACCTTGCCGCGAATGAACAGCAGCATCAGCACCGGCACCAGAGTGATTGACAGCAACGCCGCGCCGGCCATGGAAAATGTTTTGGTGAATGCCAGCGGCGCGAATAATCGACCTTCCTGCGCTTCCAGCGTGAATACCGGCAGGAAGGACACCGTAATGATGAGCAGTGAAAAAAACAGCGGCGGGCCAACTTCCTTGCATGCCGAAATCATCGCATCGCTGCGATCCTTTTGGCTATGCGTGGCTGGCAAGCGCTCCAGATGCTTGTGCGCGTTTTCGATCATCACGATGGCGGCGTCGACCATGGCGCCAACGGCAATGGCGATACCGCCCAAACTCATGATGTTCGAATTCATTCCCAGCAGACGCATGGCGATGAAGGCGATCAGCACGCCGACCGGCAGCATGATGATGGCCACCAGCGCCGAGCGCACGTGCATTAAAAAGATGATGCACACAGCAGCGACGATCAGACTTTCCTCGAACAAGGTCGTCTTCAAGGTGGCGATCGCACGTTTGATCAGGTCGGAACGGTCATACACCGCCTCAATACTCACGCCCGGCGGCAGTCCCACCGAAATTTCGGCGACCTTGGCTTTGAGGTTGTCGATCACCTCCAGCGCATTCACGCCGTAACGCGCCATCGCAATGCCGGAAACCACTTCGCCTTCGCCATTGAGTTCCGTCAGACCGCGACGTTCGTCCGGCGCCAGTTCGACGCGAGCGATATCGCGAATCAACACCGGCGTGCCGCGGCTACTTTTAACTGCCAGAGTTTCAATATCTTCCTTGCCGCGCAGGTAACCCTTGCCGCGCACCATGTATTCGGTTTCGCTCATCTCCACCACACGTCCGCCGACATCACGGTTGGAGTCGCGCACTACTTGCGCAATTTTTGCCAGCGGAATGCCATAGGCGCGCAATTTGGCCGGATCGACCGTCACCTGATAGGTTTGAACAAAACCTCCGATGGACGCGACTTCGGCCACGCCCTGCGCTTTGGTCAACTGATAGCGCACATACCAATCCTGAATCGCGCGCAGTTCAGCCAGCGTTTTGTCTTTGCTCAGTAACACATACTGATACACCCAGCCCACGCCAGTGGCGTCTGGCCCGAGTGCCGGTACCACGCCCTTGGGCAAACGGCCGGCGGCAAAGTTGAGGTATTCCAGCACGCGCGACCTCGCCCAGTAAATATCGGTGCCGTCTTCAAAAATCACATAGACAAACGACACGCCGAAGAACGAGAAACCGCGCACCACCTTCGAGCGAGGCACCGCCAGCATGGATGTTGTGAGCGGGTAGGTCACCTGGTCTTCAACCACCTGCGGTGCCTGGCCGGGGAACTCGGTGTAAATGATGACTTGCACGTCGGACAAGTCGGGCAGCGCATCCAACGGCGTTTTCAGGATTGCAAAAACACCGCCAAGAATGACAAACACTGTCGCCAGCAGAACCAGAAAGCGATTCCGGCCCGACCACTCAATGATGTTGGCGAGCATGATCAGTGACCCTTGTGGGGATCGGCAACCATCGGCGTTGCCGCCGGCGCTGAATTTGGCACCGTATTTGATACTGTGCTTGCTTCAGATCGCGCGCTCATGCCGCTAATCGCCGCAGTGAGATTGCTCTCGGCATCGATCAGGAAGTTGGCCGAAACCACCACCGATTCACCCTCACCAACACCGTCCAGTACTTCGACGTATTTGTCGCTGCGTGCGCCCAATTTGACTTCGCGCGGCTCGAAACGACCGTCCCCGACCTGTATCAGCACAATGCGCCGTGTTCCGCTGTCAATCACCGCCGACTCCGGCACCGTAAGCAGCGGCTCCCTGCTTCCCACGGCCATCTCGATCTGCGCGAACATTCCCGGCTTCAGCAGCATTCCGGGATTGGCGACTTCAATCCGCACCGGCACCGTGCGGGTGTCCGCATTCAAGGTGGGATAAATGTAGCTGATGCGACCCTTGAAGCTTTTTCCCGGATAGGCGCTAATCAATGCCGTCACGCTAGCGCCGACTTTTATGCCGCCAATATCCTGCTCAAAGACATCTGCAAGTATCCAAATCGAGCTGAGATCGGCAATCTGGAAAAGCATCTCGCCCGGCATGAAACGCATACCCTGGACGGCCTTTTTCTCGGTGACGATGCCGCTCGCTGGCGAGCGGAACGTCAAGGTGCGCTTTGACTCCGAAGACCCCGTCAACGCCACAATCTGTTCGGCCGAAATATCCCAGTTGCGCAGGCGCGACAGGCTCGCCTCGGCCAGGTTTCTCATGCTGTCCTGCGCCCTGCCGTCGGCGCCCTGCATTGCCACAACGCCCTGCATCGCCAGTTTATATTCGCGCTGAGCGGAGACCAGTTCCGGGCTATAAACTTCAAACAGCGGCTGCCCTTTGGATACCGCCTGCCCGGTAACGTTGACATGCAGGCGCTCGACATAGCCCTCGAACTTTGGAGCAATGCTGTAAGCACGTCGCTCATCCGCCTCGATACGTCCCGCCACGCGCAGCGACCGTTCAAGCACACGCCGCTCGGCCTTCTCGACGCGAACACCGAGTTTTTGTACCTTTTCAGCGCTGATTTGAATGGTGCCGCCCGAGGTTGCCGCGGCAGCCTCCCCACCCGCATCGGCGTAAACGGCCACATAGTCCATGCCCATCGAGTCCTTCTTGGGCACGGGCGATGTATCCGGCAAGCCCATCGGATTGCGGTAAAACAAGACTTTCTTTTCCGCTGCCGGCTTGCTCACCATTGGTACAGCCTCGGCCGAAGACGTCGAGTGCGACCGCTGACCGCCCCAATAACCTGCACCCGCAGCAATGCCAAGCGCGGCTGCAACAATCACCACAGCTCCTGTTTTCACAAATCTTCTCCCAGCAGTCGTTCGATTTCAGCGAGGCGAATCTGCGCCTCAACCTGTGCTTTCAGCCTGTCCTGTTTCGCTTTACGGATTTGTCGCTGCGCTTCCAGCAGGTTTGTAAAATCCGTGCGGCCATTTTCGTAAGCCGCGAGCGCCGACTGCGAACTCAATTCGGCCTGCGGCAAAAAATTGTGAGCGATCAGTTGCTCCATCTGACGCGCAACATCAATGCCGGCAATATTCTCGGCAAGATCGGCAAGCAGCTGCTGGGTCGCCGACTGTTGTCTCGACTGCGCCGACGACAGCATCGCCTCGGCCTCGCGCTTCTGCGCCCGTCGCGACTCCTGTTGCAAAGGAATATTCAGTTCCAGCATCAAATTCCAGGAATTCACGCGACTTCCGGTTTGTACGGGGGTCACACCAAGCGAGAAATCGGGATAACGATTGCGCTGGGTCAGTTCGCGACTCTTCTCGGCCGAACGCAGGCGCGCATTCGCACCCGCAAGCTGCGGATTGGCCGCCAAAAGGCGCTGCTCCAGCGTCGCGGCACTCAAAAGTTCCATAGCCGGAAGCGGCCGCAGCATCTGCGGTTCAGCCAGCGGTGCCGTGCTCTTGCGCGCCAGCAGGGCGTTCAGGCGCGCCTGAACCTGCTGGCGCTCGCCACCCAAACCGATCAACTCACCCCGCATCCCTGTCTGTTCGATCTGGGCACGAATCACGTCCTGCTGTGTGGCCAGGCCACCCGCGTAGCGCGTGCGCGCCAACTCCTCTAGGCGCGTCATCAGTTCAAGCACTTCACGTGTCAGATTTTCGTTTTTCACCACATAGAAATACTGAACGTAAGCAGTCTTTATTTTCGCCGCCAGATCGTTCCAGCTCATCACCGCACTGCTACCGGCTTGTTCGGCATCGGCCTCGGCGATGGCACGTTTCAAATCGCGCTTGCCCCAGAACGGCAGACTTTGCACCACCGTGTACTTGGTCATGCCAACCCGCGCCGGCAGAATAGCGAACGGCGTATTGCTCGCCACGTTGTTCATATCAACGTTGTAATTACTGAGGTTTTCCATCTCGACACGCAGCATCGGATCGGGCAACGCCCCTGCGGGCGCAACGCGCTGCGCTGCGGCGTCAGCTTCATGGCGCATTGCGGCCAGCTCAGGATTGTGTTCCCGGGCATAGCGCAGCACGCTGTCGAGCGTCGCCCCCGGACTCTGCGCCTGCGCAGGACCCATGGCAACTATCGCCATCAAAAATAGCCCGATCCAAAGGGCAGACTGATCATTACGCATCACAAACCTCCCGCTATCCGTTGTTTAAACCGCAACACACCGGCGCACGCGCCCGGCACATTCAGGTCAGACGCGGTGGCCGGATAAGGGGTTTGGTGACTGCGCTGAAGAAAGTCGGCGCTGGCGGGACGGCGTGCTTCTCGGTCGCGGTCTCAGCGCCATTCCTGACGTTGCCCATCGGCGCCATTCCTACGCCGGCAAGATAGCAGATGCCACAGGAAATGTTTCCCGACAGCCCTGAATCCTCGGCTGGATTCTGCGAGGCCGCCGGACCCCTGGATTCGCCGCGCTGATGCGCGCAATGTGTGGCGGTCATTGATGTTTCCAGACAGCAAGACATTGCCACCGATGCGACCGAATGCAGCGGCAAAATGATGATCACAATGCTGAGCAAGAAGTTTTTCAGAAAGCGCATAGTGGCATTTATTCTAGGGCGTCGGAGGCAAGTCGAATTGCGCTAGGTCAACTCCTGCGTTTTCCGATGGATGCGCAAGCGCAGCGCATTGCCGATCACCGAGACCGAGCTGAAGCTCATGGCCAGCGCTGCAATCACCGGGGACAGCAGCCAGCCCGTCAGGGGATACAGAATTCCGGCAGCAACGGGTATGCCGAGCGCGTTGTAGAGGAAAGCAAACATCAGGTTCTGCTTCATGTTGGCCACCGTTTCCTCCGATAGACCACGTGCAACTGCAATGCCCCGCAGATCGCCTTTGACGAGCGTCACCTGAGCGCTGTTCATGGCGACATCGGTACCCGTGCCCATCGCGATGCCGACATCCGCCTTGGCCAGCGCCGGTGCGTCGTTGATGCCGTCGCCGGCCATGGCGACGACGCGGCCCTCCCGTTGTAGGCGTTCGACCAGTGCCAGCTTGTCGGCGGGTTTGACTTCACCATGAACTTCGTCAATATTGAGGCGTTTACCGACGGATTTGGCCGTCGTGAGTCCGTCGCCGGTGGCCATGACGATGCGCAGCCCGGCCGCCTTCAGCGCCACTAGCGCATCCAGTGTTGTGCTCTTGATCGGGTCGGAGACAGCCAGCAGTCCCGCCAATTTCCCGTCGACGGCCAGGTGCATCACGCTGGCGCCTTCGCTCCGCAAGGTTTCGGCTTGCGCCATCAAACTGTCAACCGAGATGCCCATCTGCTGCATCAGCGTGGTGTTGCCCAGCGCCAGTTGTCGCCCGGTAACCTGTCCCTGTATACCGATGCCAGAGCCGGATTCAAAATTCTCCACCCTGTCCAGCGCCATACCACGCTCCCGTGCGGCACGCACGATGGCCTCGGCCAGCGGGTGTTCACTGCCCTGATCCAGACTTGCTGCCAGATGCAATACCTCGTCGTCAGTAAAGCCGGTAGCCGCTACCACGCGGTCAAAGCGCGGACGGCCTTCAGTCAGCGTGCCCGTTTTGTCAACGATCAGGGTATCAATCTTGCACAGATTCTCGATGGCGGCGGCATCGCGGAACAACACGCCTTGCGTCGCGCCGCGACCGGTAGCGACCATGATGGACATCGGCGTTGCCAGACCGAGGGCGCAGGGACAGGCAATGATCAATACTGCCACAGCATTGATGAGTCCATACACCCAACTGGGCGAGGGGCCGAACAGTCCCCAACCGAAAAAGGTCAGCGCAGCGATGACCACCACCGTGACGACAAAGTAAGCCGCCACGACATCGGCCATGCGCTGCATCGGTGCACGGGAGCGCTGCGCCTGGGCCACCATTTGCACGATCTGCGCCAGCACGGTGGCCGAACCGACTTTTTCCGAGCGCATCACCAGCGCACCACTGGTATTGAGCGTCGCGCCGATCAGCTTGTCGTCCGTATGCTTGCTCACCGGCATCGGTTCGCCCGTCAGCATGGACTCGTCCACTGCGCTGCTGCCTTCCACGACAACACCATCCACCGGCACCTTTTCGCCTGGCCGCACGCGCAGCAGGTCACCGATATGAACATTGCTCAGAGGCACGTCTTCCTCGCTGCCGTCAGCCTTGATGCGACGGGCGGTCTTGGGCGCCAGTCCGAGCAGAGATTTGATCGCCGCCGAGGTTTGCGAGCGCGCTTTCAACTCCAGCAATTGGCCCAGCAGTGTCAGCGAGATGATGACTGCGGCTGCTTCGAAATACACCGCGACTCGCCCCATCGAAACAAAGGAAGTCGGAAAGACCTGGGGCGCCACGGTGGCCACCACGCTATAGACGAAGGCGGCACCGGTACCCAGGCCGATCAGAGTCCACATATTGGGGCTGCGATTGACCACCGATTGCCAACCGCGTGAAAAGAATGGCCAACCGGCCCAGAGCACAATGGGCGAGGTGATCAACAGCTCGACCCAGCTCTGACTGGCCATCTCCATCCAGCCCAGGCGCTCACCGAACATCGCCAGCACGAAAACGATACCGGTCAGCGGCAGGGTCCACCAGAAGCGGCGCTGGAAATCCTTCAACTCAGGATTGTCATCGTCATCCAGAGTGGGTAGTTCCGGCTCCAGCGTCATGCCGCATTTCGGGCAATTGCCAGGATGATCCTGACGTATCTCGGGATGCATCGGGCACGTGTAGAGAGTGCCGGCTGCGGCTGGCTGTTTCTGCGTCTGCGATGATTTTGCGCTGGTGAATTGACTGGGGTCGGCACTGAACTTGGCCTTGCATTTCGCGCTACAGAAGTAATAGCGTTGCCCCTCATGCTCAAGGCCGTGTGCGGACTGTTCGGTGACGGACATGCCGCACACCGGATCTTTTAGCGCGTGCGAATCAGTGAGCATAGATGCC
>CAZAGR010000058.1:0-10474 GCA_964484585.1 uncultured Propionivibrio sp.
ACCAGAACGATCCCGTCTAATACGAATAAGCAATTGAATTTATTTGAAATTTAACTGGACGCTAGTGATGTTGAACACTGAATAATCCTCGCCGCCGAAGGCACCGGTGAACCAGCCGCTAGTGGCTTTGTCGCGGGATAGTCGAAACTCAAAACCTAATTCGGGGAACGGATCGTCCCGCGCCGGGCGGGCATTGAATGCAAGACCCAACGAGGTGTCGTGGCGATTGTCCATCAAATTGCCCATGGCATTGACGATGGCGGTGTCGCCGAGAATGTCCATCTGGAAGAGTTCATCCTCGAACTCTGGTTTGAATCCCGCTGCCTGTGGATCGAGTTTCAGGTCACTTTTCTTTTTTGGTGAAGCGTCCGCCTGGCCGGAGCTCAAGTCATAGCGGTCACCGCGATCGAGGTAAAACAGCCGCGCATTACTGACATTGAAGGCACCCAATGACGGATCATCGCTTGCCGCAGAGAGGTCAACTAACAGAGCACCCTTGGCACCTATGATTTCGATTTTTCGACCGGTAACGATGGCGGCGGAATTTTCGTCGACGCCCAACCCCAATCGGTAAGCCTTCGATTGCATCAGTGGCAGCATTCGCCCGATACGACCGCGCTTAAGAAAATGTTGATCGACGAAAAGTTCCGATCCTAGAAATCCCAGGCCTCGATCGATTTCCTTACCCTGACGCATGACCCCCTTGAGCAAGCTATGTACGTTCTGCGCATCGCGGAACATCACAGTGCTCATGATTGCCGCACCCGCGCTGGTTCCTGCTACAACACCGCCCCTTGCCAGAAGTTCGCGGACGGCGATCAAAACTGGAGTTTCACGCCCCTGCGGTGCCAGCGTATCGACAATACGTTCCTGGGCCCCGCCGGAGAAAAACACGCCATTTGCGCGGCGAATTTTTTCGACCATGACGGGATCATGCGCGGCTTTCTGTGCGTCAGTATCGGGCCATCGCGGTGCCACTGCGAGCACGTCGACGATCGCGCCACGACGCGTCAACGCATTGCTGATCAATCCGGCCGAGCGTTGAGGGTTTGCCGCTGCCGTCGGGAGAACCACGTAACGCGCGCCCTTGCCGCCTGCCAACTCAACCAGGCGGCTCCAGACCTCTTCGTTGTCATAGCGTAGGGCGCCGCCAATCGGCACCACTGCACCGGTAGCCGGGCCAATCGCATCAATGACGGATGAACCAAATGCGCCGGCCGCGCAGGGCAACGCGACAAACAGGGTCAGTAAAAAGAAAAGATGGCGCGGAATACGCATCGTTTAGAGTCGCGAGTTTTGGGACAGGCAGCATGTTGCCATTGTTTTCGGCCGACTTTCGGTAAAACAGTGCCCCGGCCGCATTTCGGCAAGTCGATGTCGCTTCGTGGCAAGCGCCGGCAGAGACTGTTGGCAGGGAGTTACGTGAATGCGACCAAGCCTTTCCTGAGAGCGACCAACGACCGACGTCAGGCCCAAAACTCCTTTCGATCCACCTACACTGAGGTTTGGCAGCTGCGCAATGGATCGCGCACGCTCATCCGGTGGAACTGACTTCGAAAGGAATTTGCATGACCAAGAAAATTGCATACCCCGTTGCGCCGGCCTTCCGGCGTTCGCGTTGTGCGCAAGCTATGTTTGTCGCACTCAGTGCAATCAGCGTTTCGGCAGCGGCGCAGGAAGCTGGCGTCCAGCGCGTTGAGATTACCGGATCCAGCATCAAACGTATCGAGGGCGAGACCGCTTTGCCAATTCAAGTACTTAAGCGCGAGGACATCGATAAGATCGGTGTCACCACCGCGTCCGAGCTGCTGACCAAGATATCGGCCAACATCAGCAACCTCACTGATGGCACCAGCATCACCGACAGTAGCAGCGGCCAGCGCGGCCTGAACGGTGCCAACCTGCGCGGGTTGGGCTCTTCCAGCACGCTGGTGCTGCTCAACGGACGCCGGCTCGCGAACTTCGCCACGCCAGGCGACAACGCGACGGTTGACCTGAACAACATACCCTCCGGCGCCATCCAGCGTGTCGAAGTGCTCAAGGACGGCGCCTCGGCGGTGTATGGCACCGACGCCATCGGCGGCGTGGTCAATTTCATTACCCGCTCGGATTATCAGGGCGCCGATCTGACCGTGTATGGTGGCGACACTCAGCACGGTGGCGCGTCGAAGAGGACCCTGACGCTGTCTGGCGGTTACGGCAATCTGGCGACCGACCGCTTCAACCTGATGGGCACCATTGACATACAGAAGCTGGGTAGCCTGAGATCGACGCAGCGCGACTTCATCGCCAACAACGACATTCCGAACCGGCTGCCGTTGTTGCTGTCGAGCAATTCGTCACCCGCCAACGTCGACTTGAGCGGCGCTCAGCTCGCGCAACTCAAAGCGGCACAGCCGGCGGCGGGCTGGACCAATAGACGGGTCAATTTCAGCAAGCCGGCCTGCAATCCGCCGGCCAACATCTATGCACCTGGGAATCTGCTCGACGCCTGCACCTACAACTACATGCAGGACACCGAGATTTATCCCGATTCCGACAAGCAGAATCTGTTCGGCCGGGCAGTGTTTCAGATCAGCGCCAATCACCAGCTCTTCGTCGAGCAATTGCTTAGCAAAACCGAAACCAACTACGTCTTGTCGCCGGCAACCTTTCGCACCACCGGCGTACCTCTGCCGGCCAGTCTGGCGGCGAGCACGGGTATTACCGGGACCGTCGGCATTCGTTATCGCTTGACGGACGCAGGCAACCGAACCAATGAGGTGACCAGCAACGCATCGCGCACTGTGGTCGGGTTCAAGGGAACACTTGGTGACTGGGAATACGATGCCGCCTACAACCAGAGTGTCAGCAAGGTCAGCGATCGCGACACCAAGGGTTGGGTATCTTTCTCCGGCTTGGTAAGCGCAGTCCGATCGGGCGCTTACAACCCGTTCATCTTCCCGACTCCTTCGGCTGGTGCAGCCTTGCTGCCGACGCTGGCAATCAACGACGGCGAACGAAAGTCACGGGCCGAATCCAAGAGCGTCGACGTCAAGGCGACACGCAGTCTTATGGCGATGGCGGGAGGTGATCTCGGACTTGCCGTCGGCTTTGAAATCCGTCGTGAGGAAAACACGCAGACCGCGTCGGCTTCGCTGCGGTCGAATGACATCAACGGCGATCGTTCGTCCTCCGGCGACCAACTTGCTGACACTCGGAACACGCGCAATGTTCGCGGCCTGTTCGCTGAGCTCAATGCCCCGTTCACAAAGGAACTGGAAGGCAGCTTTGCGCTGCGTCATGACCAATACGGTAGCGTAGATGGCAAGGACCCGATCACGGGCCTGAACGTCCGTACGTCGGATCTCAGCACGACCAATCCAAAAGTGGGTTTGAGTTATCGCCCTTCGAAACAGACGCTGTTCAGAAGTTCGGCGAGTACGGGTTTTCGCGCGCCGTCGATCTCCGACATGTTCCGTCCCACCGTCTCCGGAGTCACCGGCAGCATCCTGTACGACCCGGTTTCCGACCAGTCGAACCAGTTCGATGTCGATCACCGCGCAAACCCCAACCTGAAGCCGGAAAAAGCGAGGCAGTATTCGATCGGCGCCGTGTTCGAGCCGACGCCCCAATTGAACGGAAGCGTCGACTACTGGAACATCCGCAAGACGGACGTGATTTCGGACATCGCCGAGGACGTGGTACTCGCATTGCCGCAGTACTACAACAATCCGGCCGTTGTTGATCGTTCCGATCCGGATTTTCCGTTGCTCAAGCTGACCAAGGCAAATCGCGGCCAGTTGCGCACCTCGGGGCTTGACCTGTCCGGATACTGGCGCGGCGACGTGTCCAGTTTCGGCCGATTTGGAGTCGGTCTCAACGGCACCTACATCCTCGAGTACAAGAGCCAGTCGGAAGCTTCGGCCCCGCTGATCAGCGGCCTTGGCAACTTCAGCGACGACAAGGCGGTGCAAAGGTGGCGTCATCGCCTTTGGCTCGACTGGGATCGCAACGCGCTCTCGCTGACCCTGTCGAACACTTACCAGTCCGGCTATCGCGACCAAAACGTGTTTGGCCTCGTCGCCCCCAGCGAAGCCAATCACCATGTCGAGGCGTACGTCCTGTGGGATCTCACCGGCAGCTACAAGATCAGCAAAGAGCTGAAGATTAGCGGCGGCATCCTCAACCTGCTCGACAAGGATCCTCCTTACACCAACCAGGCCAAGTACTTCCAGACGTCCTGGGACCCGACTTATGCCGATCCCCGCGGGCGTTCGTATTACGTGAATCTGCAATATAAGTTCAAGTAAACCGATATTGTTTCCACGCAATGAAGCCCCCGCCAAGTGCGGGGGTTTCTACTTGGATAGCTTGCGTTCATCAAGCGACCTGCTGCGGGCTGACCGGACAAGGAACATGGTCGAGGTTGCTCAACCGGTTCACAGGATTACGCAACCGGATCAAGCAATTCAAAACGCTGCCAGATTGGTTCCTGAGGCCCCAACGACCGAGTATCCGTAGGTGCTGGTTGTGACGGCGTTCAAATTGACTGTAGTACCTGAGGACTGAAGCTGCCAGACCACGCCGTC
The DNA here is from genome assembly GCA_964484585.1 of uncultured Propionivibrio sp. Taxonomy (GTDB): domain Bacteria; phylum Pseudomonadota; class Gammaproteobacteria; order Burkholderiales; family Rhodocyclaceae; genus JADKHX01. The sequence continues at coordinate 4,572 of CAZAGR010000058.1, forward strand.
AGAACTTGAAAATATGCTGCCGGCTTCGCCTACGGCAACAAACAGTCTGCCGAAAGTTACATCCTTGAGATTGTTGGCGGCGACTGGCGACTGCAGGGTCCAGGTCACGCCATCCGGGCTGGTCACCAGCGTTCCCGCCGCACCAACCACGACAAAAAGGTTTGTCGATACGCTGGTCGTCCCATAGGCTATTCCGGTGAGCGCCCGAATTGAGTTTGAGGTCTTTGCAGCCCAAGTGATGCCATCAGCACTGGTCAGCAATTTGCCATTTGCGCCTGTAGCCACATAAAGGCCGTTTCCGTAGCCCACCGCCAAGAGGTCGTCGGTAACTCCTGAAGTCGCCGAGGTCCAGGCTTTGCCATCAGTGCTTGTTCTGATGGTTCCGTTGGCTCCGACAGCCACGAAGCCGCTACCATTGGTCGCCAGTGCATAAATGGCGTTAGTCGTTCCTGTGGTTTGTGCGGCCCATGTAATGGTGTCGGTGCTCAATAACATTGTTCCGCCGGCGCCGGCGACCAGATAGCCTTGGGAGTTGTACGTTGCGGCATAAAGATTTGTTGGTGCTGCTGGATTGGTGCGCGCAGTCCAAGTGGATCCATCCGTGCTGGAGAACAGGCTGCCGCCGTCGCCTGCGGCAATAAATGAACCGCCATAGGCCCCGGCGTTCAAACCGTTGGTGCCAAGATTTGCGCCTTGCGTCCACGTTACACCAGCAACCCTTGGGACTGCCGAGATAGATGGACTTCCGGGACCGCCGGGCCCACCGTTGGTCCGCGCGTTAATGGTAAAAGAATAGGTTGCGCCGTTGGCTAGCCCGCCTAAGAGTAATGGTGAACTCACCTTCATCTGGACAGTGCCGCCTATTTGTGACCAGTTGTCGGTGGTAATTGAAGGCGCTGCTGCTTTGAAGAGCCAATATTCGGTACCTGGCACCATGGTCCAACTGATCGCAACGCTCCCGTCTCCGGGAACCACTTTTACGTCGGCTGGCGGATCTGCCGATTTGCCCTGATTGCCTACGCAGCCGGTTAGCAGCAGCGCGACCACAGTCACCAAAGTGGTGAAAAACGATTTGCCAAACATCAGGAGCCCCTTACTTGGTTGGAAGTGCGATTGTAAGCTCGCGCGGTGAGATTCGCAGCGGTAGCGCTGACCCTTGCCTAGGGTACCGGTCCGCAAAACGAAACAGTACTAAAGGATCCTTCATCCTGGCCGGTTCATCTTCGCGCATGACGCGGCCTCTCGACCGAAGGCCATCCTGGCTCAGAGCCGAAAAACTCTTTGATCATAAAATCTTCAAGACCTTCGTTGTCTTCAATTCGTGCGGATAAGACGATCGTACGGTCCAGGCGCTGAGACTCCCAATTGAAATTTCCCTTGTAATACCGACGGATGAGCTCGATCATTTTGCGGACGACAGCAATCTGAATATCACTGTTGGTGCCCAGTTCGACATGGATGTATTCGCGCCGGGAATTGCTTGAATCGGTGGTCCAGCCGCGGAAAGAGAACGCTGCCGTGCGTGACTCCATGCTCTGAATTTGAAATACACCGTTCGTCCCGGATTGCAGATTGCGTTTGACCTTTTCCATCCGGATATCGTTTTCGGATACTCCGTCCTCCAAACCGTTGAGGTTTCGGGTTTCCTCGCCATCGATTCCTTGTATAGCCCGACGACGTGCCCTTGACGCTGCGACGTAGGTCTGCATGTCCACCGGTTTATCAGTTATCGTTTGCGATTCTGGTAGAGCGTATCGCTCTGGAACGGTCGCTTCCACTTGCGAGTTCTCGCGGTTCAAAGCTATGACGGGAAGTGTTCGCGTGGATGGCGGCAATCGCTTGTTCGAATGTTGCCTAGGTTCCGACGCAGAAGCGGGTGCATTTTGAGCACTGGCAGCCGAGGTGGGGTTTCGCAGATCTACCAGCAATGAATCGCTGGTGTTTGAAGGTTCCTCGCCGGTCCCTACGGTTTGTTGAGGAACAAGAAACAACAGCACTAGATGCAGTATTACTGATCCGCAGGCCGCATACAGCGTGCGCCGTCGAATTTTCAGATGTACGTAAATATCACGCGGCACTAATTCGAACCACGCTAACTGTGTTGAGCCGATTTCCGAGTTGTCTATCACAATAGTCGTCGGGTGCTCTGTACGTATTCACCGTGTCAAGCTAGCTTGGGGGTCCGGATTCTCGTAAAGCGGCCATGAACCGCCATAATTTGGCTACTTGTGTGAGTAGGCATACGTTCAAGCGCAAACGTCGATTTGCGCAATCCCAAGAAGCTCGCTAAGGTTAAACTCATTCTTTCAGTGCGAGCAAAAAATCTATGCCGAGCGCCAATGTTAATGGATTGACCATCGAGTACGAAATGCTCGGCGACCCGATCAATCCAGTGATCTTGCTGATTATGGGGCTAGGCATGCAACTCACCAGCTGGCCGGATGCGTTTTGCCAGCAACTCGTGGATGGCGGCTTCCGTGTGATCCGTTTTGATAACCGGGATTGCGGTTTATCCAGCAAGATTCAACCCTTGCGGCGAGCAAATGTAAAACTTGCGATATTCGCGGCTCTGCTTCGTTTGCCGGTGCGCTCACCATACGTGCTTGACGATATGGCCGGCGACGCCGTTGGTTTGCTGGATGCGCTCGGTATTGATTGCGCTCATGTGGTTGGCGCTTCCATGGGCGGCATGATTGCACAGTTGCTCGCGGTTGGCCATCCAAACCGTGTGATAAGCCTGACTTCCATAATGTCGTCAAGTGGCAACCGTCGTGCCCATCGCGGGCAGAGGGATGGGATCAAGGCATTGCTTGGCAAGCCCGCAGATCCGAACGATCCCGAAAGCGTCATTGCGCATATGATGAAGGTTCACAGCGTAATTGGCAGCCCCGGCTTCCCGGTACCGCGCGACGAGTTGCGCCAGCGTATTGAGCGTAATGTGACCCGGTCTTATTACCCCGCCGGCACCGCGCGTCAATTGCTCGCAATTCTTGCGTCGGGCGACCGGCGTCGCTTGCTGGTGAAGATCGTGGCGCCGACGCTGGTAATCCATGGCGCCGAGGACAAACTGGTTCCCGTCGCGGCGGGGCGCGACACGGCGAAACACATCCGTGGCGCCAAACTCAAGATCATCGCTGGCATGGGTCATGATCTCGCCCCCGGCCTGCAGCCAATCCTGGCTGCAGAAATTGTCGCGCATTGTCGGGCCAACGGGGCCATGCGCCATGCCTAGTGTTGCTGATGTGCGAAACGAACTTCGGGTGTGATATGCAGGCTTTCGCCTTCGATAATCAGCCACAATTCACCTTCCTGCAGAGTACATTGGATGCTCAGGTTCCGTGTTGCCAGTGCAGCCAGTGCTTTGCTTTGCTCTGCCGGGATGTTGACTACTGAAAGGTTGTCTTGTCGTTCCAGCGCTGCCTGATTCTGCTGCCACCACATGTCGGCGACGCGCCCGCCGTAGGTCAGCGCCATGACGTTTCTTGAGCGGCCGCAGGCGCGCCTTAGTTTGCGTTCGTCAGGAAGACCTACCTCGATCCATTGATCAATGGCCCCGGTCAAATCCTTGCGCCACAGATCAGGTTCATCTTCGGATGACAAACCCTTGCCAAATATAAGCTCACCTTCGCTTTCCCGCGCCGCGTTGATTGCGAATGCAAGCACACGTACCATCATCCGCTCATCGGTTTCAGAGGGATGGCGAGCGAGGGTCAGGGCATGGCTCTGAAAATAGTTTCGCTCGAGATCGGCAATTTGCAGGTCGATTTTAAAGATGGTTGACTTCAGTGCCATGGCGGTTGTTGTCTGTTCATATCCGGAAGAGTCGCGCAGTATGCCGCAGACTGAAGATGCGCCGGCTTATGTACAATCAAGTACAAAGAATTTCATCATCCTGGAGTAAATCATGCCGCGCTATACCACTGAAATGATACGCAGCGTCGCTCTGGTTGGACATGGCGGCGCTGGCAAGACCACCTTGGCCGAGGCTCTGTTGTTCAAGACTGGGGCGATCAAGGCCAAGGGCAGCGTCGAAAAGGGCAGTACCGTTTGCGACTACGATGCCCAAGAGAAATCTGCCGGCCATTCGCTTCAATCGGCGCTGGTCAATTTTGCCGCCGAGAACGTGCATGTGCATTTGATCGACACACCGGGATACCCTGATTTTGCGGGACAGGCCTTGGCCGCGCTGGCCGGTGTAGATGCCGCCATCGTGGTCATCAATGCGCAGACCGGCATCGAATTGTCCACTGATCGCATGATGAAGGCGGCTCAGGCACGTGGTTTGGCGAGGATGATCGTGATCAACAAAATTGACGCCGATAATCTCGACTTGCCGAAATTGGTGGCGGAAATTCGTGAGCAGTTCGGTAAAGAGTGCCTGGTGTTAGATTTGCCGGCACACGACCGGCACGATGTCGTCGATGTCCTCGACCATGCCACCGGAGATGCTGACTTCGACTCGGTCGCCCACGCGCATCGTGAGTTGATCGACCAACTCGTGGAGGAGGATGAATCCCTGCTTGCGCGATATCTGGAAGATGGCAAAGATCCGAGTGCGGGCGAGTTACACGACGTCTTCGAGCTTGCTCTGCGCGCCGGTCATCTGGTGCCGATCCTGTTTGTCTCGGCGCGAACCGGTGCGGGTGTCGGCGAGCTGCTGCATGTATTGAGCACTTTGTCGCCCAACCCGCTGGAGGGCAATCGGCCCCCTTTTTATCAAGGTGAACGGGGCTCGACTGCAGTGCCCTACGCGATCGCGCCCGATCCTGCGCGGCACGTGTTGGCGCATGTGTTCAAGGTGATTTCGGATCCCTACATGGGCAAAGTCAGTGTGTTTCGCGTTCATCAGGGAACCTTTCGTAAGGACAGTCAGATCTACGTTGGTGATCTGAAAAAGCCGATCAAGATCGGACATGTGTATCAGCTGCAGGGTAGGGAGTTCATCGAGGTCGATTCACTCCTGCCCGGCGATCTGGGTGCGATTGCCAAGGTTGATGAGATCGAATTCGACGCGGTGTTGCACGATTCACATGATGAGGACCATATTCACCTGAAACCATTGGAATTTCCCCAGCCAATGCAGGGCTTTGCCGTCGAGACAAAACGTCAGGTGGACGAACAGCGATTGTTCGACGTCTTGCACAAACTTGAAATCGAGGATCCGTGTTTTGAAGTCGAGCGCCATCCGACGACACATGAAACGGTGATACGCGGCCTTGGCGAAATGCATCTGCGTTACAAGCTGGAGAAGATGGCCACACAACACAAGCTCGACCTAGAGACACGTACGCCGAGTATTGCCTACCGTGAATCGATTACGCAAAATGCCGAGGGGCATTGTCGTCATAAGAAGCAGTCGGGCGGGGCAGGTCAGTTTGGCGAGGTTTTCCTGCGCATTGAGCCGCTGGAACGAGGTGCCGGACTGGAATTGGTTGACCACGTCAAAGGCGGTGTAATACCAACCGTTTTTATGCCTGCGGTCGAGAAGGGCGTGCGCCAAGCGTTGGCCGATGGAGTCGTTGGCGGCTACCCGGTAGAGGATATCCGCGTGATTGTTTATGACGGCAAGACTCATGCGGTGGATGGCAAGGATGTTGCATTTTTTACCGCCGCACGCAAGGCCTTGGTGGCGGCGATTCGTGCCGCGTCACCGATCGTCCTGGAGCCGATCGTCAGCATTGAAATTATCGCGCCAGAGAATTCCATGGGCGATATTGCCGGCGATCTGGCCAGTCGTCGCGGGCATGTGACCGGGACACAGAATGGCCAATTCGGACGCAGCCAAGGAACGGCAAGCGTCAACGGTGAAGTTCCGTTGGCCGAGATTGCCGACTATGCATCACGGCTAAAATCCATGACCAGTGGGCAGGGTAGCTATAGTATTGCTTTCTCCCGTTACGCGC
>CAZAGR010000059.1:0-10454 GCA_964484585.1 uncultured Propionivibrio sp.
ACCAGCTGGCGCGCCTCCTGAACCGCCAGTTTGTCGGCGGCGATTCGGATGCGCTCCAGCTGCTGCTGGCAGGACGCGATCCGAATCAGGCGGCGAGGGACCGATATTTCCTGACGCAACTCTCCCATGCCAAGGCGGATCTGATCCGCGAATTGCAATCGGTCGCCAAACAAAAAAAACAACTCGCCGAAGACGCGCGCGGGCGGCAGGAGAAGCTCGCCTCAATTGAAAAGAGCGCACAGGAAAGTCGCAACGATATGTTGGCGCAGCAAAAGCAGCGGCAAATCACAGTGACGAAACTTGCCGGGCAGATCAAGATACAGCGCAATGAAATCGGAAGTCTGAAGCGCGACGAAGGCCGATTGAGCTCACTGATCGCCGGTCTGGCAAAAATCGCCGCCGAGCGTCAACGCACCAAACTGAAAAAAGTTCCCGAAGGCGACCCAAAGGTAGTGCAGGGCAAGCAACGCGCTGGCGCCGGCGGGACGGCGTCCCTGCCAAACACAGCGCGCCGCAGTTCCGCCACCAGTCGCACTCCGGATGCCGATCCTGGCAACGTCGGCGGAACCTTCGCCCAACTGCGCGGCAAACTGCGCCTGCCCGTCAGCGGCCGGATTTACGGAAGCTTTGGCAAACCTCGCGAAGAAGGGGGCACGACATGGAAGGGGCTATTCATTCGTGCGGGCGAAGGCAGTGAAGTCAAGGCGGTGGCGTCCGGTATCGTGGTTTTCAGTGAATGGATGCGCGGCTTTGGCAACCTGTTGGTGATCGATCACGACGACGATTTTTTTTCCATCTATGGCAATAATCAGTCTTTGTTGCTTGCCGTTGGTCAGCCGGTCAAGGCCGGCGCGGCAATTGCCACGGTGGGTGCCAGCGGCGGTATTGCTGAACCGGGTTTATACTTTGAGCTCAGGCACAAAGGCCAGCCGTTTGATCCGTTGAAGTGGATAGCGCGCTGATCTGCCTTCTTTCGGAGCTTTTATGCGCGGCAAGTTGCAGAAATTTGGTCTCATCTCGGTCGGCTTGATCGCCGGCATCCTGCTCAGCCTCAACTTTTCAGCAAGTGCGGGCAAGGAATCTGCGACCGCGCTGCCCATTGAAGAACTGCGCAGTTTCGCCGACGTATTCAATGCCATCAAGCAGGGCTATGTCGAGCCGATCGAAGATAAGAAACTGATCACCCATGCAATCAGCGGCATGCTGGCGAACCTGGATCCCCACTCGGCCTATCTCGACAACGAGGCGTTTAAGGATCTCCAAGTCAGCACCCAGGGCGAGTTTGGCGGTCTTGGCATTGAGGTCGGCATGGAAGACGGCTTCGTCAAGGTCGTGGCGCCGATCGAAGACACGCCCGCCTGGAAAGCCGGAATCAAAAGCGGCGACCTGATCATCAAACTCGATGACACACTGGTCAAAGGATTGACGCTGAACGACGCAGTCAAGAAGATGCGCGGGAAGCCCAAGACGCCCATCAAGCTGACGGTGGTACGCAAGGGCGAAAACAAGCCATTTGACGTAACCATACTGCGCGACAAAATCAAAGTACAGAGTGTTAAATCGAAAATGCTGGATGGAGGCTTTGGCTACGTGCGCGTAACCCAGTTTCAGGAAGAGAGCACCGCTGATGTGGTCAAGCATCTCGGCACTCTTTACAAAGGCGGCAAGGATGGCAAGGCTGAAGAACTGAAAGGACTGGTGCTCGATCTGCGCAACGATCCGGGCGGCCTGCTGCATGCGGCCATTGGCATTTCTGCGGCATTTCTGCCGGCCGACACCCTGGTCGTGTCGACTGACGGTCGCACGGAAGACGCCAAACGCCGCTTCACCTCCAACGCCACCGACTACATGCGCGGCAGTCGCGACGATATTCTGAAGTCATTACCCGCAGCCGTGAAAACCGTACCTATGGTCGTGCTGGTGAACGGCGGCTCGGCCTCGGCGTCCGAAATCGTGGCTGGCGCATTGCAGGATCACAAACGTGCCGTGGTGTTGGGAACCCAGACGTTTGGCAAAGGCTCGGTGCAAACTATTTTGCCCTTGTCCAACAACACCGCGATCAAACTGACCACCGCGCGCTATTTCACGCCCTCTGGTCGCTCGATCCAGGCGAAGGGAATTACTCCAGATGTGGTCGTCGAGGAAACCATCAACGGCGGTTTCGGCGAACGGCTTCGGGAGGCCGATCTGGAGCGACACCTGGAGGGCGACGCGAAAGAGGCCAAAGACATCAAGGACGCCGAAAAGCAAGTGAAGACGCCGGCAAAAAACGGCAAGGACAAACCGGTCAACGACAGCGAAGAGGTGCGCGCTGCGCCTTTCGAATACGGCTCGAAGGGCGACTACCAGCTCACCCAGGCGACCAATCTTCTCAAAGCCTGGCAGATCATCAAGAGGTAAGGGCTCGTAAGGAAATAACGTGGACTTTTGGCCGCCAGGTTGGGATGCAATGCAAGGCGTGAAATGTGCCGTGTGGCGAGCCACACAAGCAGTTCGCAACGCCGCAGTGCGCCCAAGCTAGCGAGACAAAAGTTCATGTTATTGACGAACGAGTCCTGAGCGAATGAGCAGCGCGATGAGTCCGGAGAAAGCGCGCGAGTTGCGCGACGGACATCCGCGCCAGATCCGCCGGCTGTTCATTCCGCAACATGGCACCCGCAAGCAACGTGAGTTAAGATTCGACCATCGCTTCCCCGGGCAAGTTGATCGTGCGCGTGCGTTACTCGACGGCTTGGAGGGAATGACGGTCGCCGCAGGAGCAACACCGGGAAGCTTGTCGATTACTTACGAAATTTGTGACTACACCCTGGAAGGTCTCGAGGCAGCCTTGCGCGCACAAGGATTTCACTTTGAAGGCGGAATTCTGCGCAAACTTCATAATGCCCTCGTTCATTTTTCCGAGGAAACCCAGCTGCGCAATATGCGCTGTCCGGAACGCCTGCTAAAAAAATCGCACGACATTTACTCGCGCGCCTGGGACCGTCATGCGCATGGCGACCATGACGACACACCGCCCGATCTGCGGCACGAGAGTTAGACGCCCGTAGTGAACGACCAACAACTGCTGCGATACAGCAGGCACATCCTGCTGCCCCAGATTGATATTGCCGGACAGGAGCGCATTCTGGCGGCGCGAGCGCTGATTGTCGGTGCCGGCGGTCTGGGCTCCCCTGCCGCGCTGTATCTTGCATCTGCCGGCATCGGCACGCTGGTGCTGGCCGATGGCGATACGGTGGACCTGACCAACCTGCAACGTCAGATATTGCATCGCACGGAGGCCCTCGGCATGAACAAGGCTGCCTCGGGTCTATGTACGATCAGAGAGCTCAACCCGGAATGTGAGGTCATTGCAATCGGCCAGCGTCTTGCGGGCAAAGGTCTCGAAAAGGAAGTCGCTGCCGCCGATGTCGTCCTCGACTGCTGCGACAACTTCGCCACACGCCATGCCGTGAACCGAGCCTGCGTGAAATTCCGCAAGCCACTTGTGTCCGGTGCTGCGATCCGTTTTGACGGGCAACTCTGCGTCTTCGACTCGCGCCAGACTGAGTCGCCCTGCTACCACTGCCTGTTTCCCGAAGGCGAAGATGCGGACGAGGTCCGCTGCGCGGTGATGGGCGTTTTTGCACCGATTACAGGCATCATCGGCGCCATGCAGGCTGCCGAGGCATTGAAGTTAATCGTCGGTTGCGGCCAAGCGCTGACCGGACGTTTACTTCTGCTCGAGGGACTGACCATGGAGTGGCGTGAGATTCGCGTGCCGCGCGATCCGGGCTGCGTGGTCTGCCGACGCTAATTCAGCCAGATTTATCCACTTTCTACTGTCGCGCAATCTACTTGGCGAAAGCACCAACATAGGCAAATATATTAGCCAGCTGGCTTGCATCCAGAATCTGATTGGCGACCGAGTGCATCCAAACGGCAGCCTGCTCGGATTTTGGCGACGCGCCGCGCCAGCCGTTGACGTAGGAGGTCATTTGCGCGTTGAGATAGTTGGTTCCGAGCAAACGAAGATTGGGCGTCTGCAGTGGCATGTAACCTTCGGCACGCAGACCATGACAGGCTGAGCAGGTGGCAATGTAAATTTCCTTGCCCGCGACCGCATCGCCCTTGCCTGTCTTCGGCGGTGCTGTCTCGGGTAGCGCCGAGTAATGAGTCGCCAGTTCATCGATGAACTCGTTGCTCAAACCTGCCGTGGCAGCACGCATGGAGGCGCCCTGCTTGTCATTTGGATGCTCTCCGCGAACACCCGCTTTGAATGCGCGAAGTTGTCGTGCGAGATATTCAACCCGCTGCCCCGCCAACGCGGGCGCAAACAGAGCGGTATTACCCTCACCTCTACCGCCGTGACATGCCACGCAGGCTGCCAGCGGCACCTCGATACCCGCGGCGTGAGCACTTGATGTGGCAAAAAGCATCAACAGGAATGCAGGAACAGCTTTAGTGAGTGACATGCACGCCTCGTTCAACGTGAGCTTCAACGGATGGAATGAATGCGGGATATTTTTTCAAGTAACGCATTCCGTGTCGCGGTGACATTCACCAAGGGCTGGTGTCGCCACTGCGCAACCTCGTCGGCGGTAAAGGAACGAAAATCTTTGGGCAGTTCCTTGGCGCTATAGGTGGCCAGCAGCCAGTTCATCAACGACGCGAGTCGCTCATCCGATAGCGCGGACTGCGCGACACCCGGAACCCGAATCAAAAATTCTCGTCCGCCCTCAACGTGCAAAAAACGACCGACAAATCCGGGAAAGGCGGGAACGCCGCGCTGAGGAAAACCGCTGCCGTCAGGCAAGTGGCACCCCTGACAAGACAGCATGTAGTCGGAAACCACCCGCTCAGTGGCCAACGCGTGGCCACTGAAACCCGCCGCAAGGATCAGTGAAAACAACACAGCACCGGCGCACCGAAAAGTCGGCGCTGGCGAGACGGCGCGCTGCAAGTACCGGTTGGGTGCGGCAATCATGGCACGCGTTATTCCTGTACGCCAATCACCACAGACAGCGAGCACGTGTAGGGAATATCGGCCTTGCTGCCGCTGCACCAATTGAGATTATTGGCCGCCTGCGGCCGGTAAATCGGCGTGTCGCCTTCATCGCGCTGGCAACTGCAACGACCGCAGGTGCTCTGCCCGCAGCAGTCGTTGTAGGAAATGATGTAATCGCGTCCGTCGGTAGGGTTGCGACAGGTGCCAATCCAGGTGATATCCGAGGGGATCGTGCCGGGCGGGCACATAGTGAGCGAGCCGCCACAGCAGCCGCACAGGTAACCATCAATGGCGCAGTGACGCCAATAGTCGCAACTGTTGGGGTCGCCCTGCTCCAGAGCATTTGCCACAGCGGGCGCCTGCGCGAATGCACTGCTTCGATACAAGGGCAGCAATACCAAACCACCGGCACCCACCATACCTATGCCCACACGGCTCAAGAAGGATCGCCGCGCGCTCATGCGCGCTGATTGCCTTACCGAGATTTCCGTGATTCGGTCCAGCCATTTTCCAAACATGTCGCCCCCCTCATTCCGCCTATGCCGAGACAGCGGTAGTGTTCTGTTGAAATTGTTGAAGCGATGTAACTCCCATCGTCTGAGCTTCCAACAGACTATCAAGATGTTCGCGCGTATTGATCAAACCATGCGCAATGATTTTGCCTTCGGATGAAATCAACAATCCATAGGGCAGCTTGCTGATGCGGTAGGCCATGCCGAGCTTGGTTGAAATAACGTAGGCAAAGTTTTCCAATGCGTGCTGCCGGATAAACTCCAAATGATCGGCTTCCGTTCCGTCGCTGGCGAAAACGATGCGCAAACGCCTGGTCTCCGTCGCCGCCAGGTCCTTAAGGATCGGCAACAGAATCCTGCATACCGGGCAGGTAGCGGAGACAAAGAACAGCAAGGTGCTGCGCCCGTCAGCGATGGGTCCACCAACACTGGCCGTGCCGCCCGTCAGACTGGGCAACTGAAAAATCGGTGCGTGCTCGCCTGCTGCGATGGTCTTGCCAAGCGCAAGCGCTCCCACCGGTCGGATGCGTTCGTGCAACACACCAATCTGGCGCGCCAACGCCAACACCGCAACGGTCAGCGCCAGTAAGGCACACCAGACCAGAACATTTGAAATCAACAAGGCATCAATCACGAAATAGCTCCTGCAGACGATAGTGATTGGCAATCAGGATATTGGTGAGCGCATACATAACGCCGGCGACCAACATGCCGAGCACGATGGTGAACATGTCGTAGGCAGACAGCGTGCGCAGGTTTGGCTGGCGTTGAAGCGTCATTTCAATAAACGCCAGGCCAAGTGCGATAAGTGCCAAAAGCAGGTTTCGCCAGACCAGCGCCCACTGAATTGCTTGCCTGTCGTCGCCGAAACTACAACCGCAATCGGCAATGGCGCGCCCGCCCATCAGCGCTACACCGATGGCGGCTCCGTAAACGCCAAGCAACAACGCTGCAGCGAACGCGGCATAGAAACGCGATTGCGGGTGAAGCAGGGCGAGGGCGATGCATATCTCGAGCCAAGGCAACAGTCGCGCCACGATTGCGTTTACGTTATTTGGCAGAATCGCGTAAGCCGCAAGAGTCGTACGAAACGCCACCGGCGCAAAAAGTTTGTGCGCAGCGACAAGAGAAAATAGCAACGATAGGGCACATGCGAGCATGGCTCGGATGGCCGGGTCAGCCACCAGGTTCATCACGTTCACCATGGCACGATCGTACTTAAATAGCCGGTGGGTAGGCCGCGCACATGGTGCAATCGCTTGCCGCTTTGAGTATCGTAAATCGACACCGCTTGCTGCAGCACGCGATAAATACCGTCCTTACCCTCAGTCAGATACACCCAGATCATCGCCAGGTAGGGCATGGGCACAATGAAGTCAATGGTGTACAGCCTAGGCGTTCCGACCTGACTGACTGCGATCGAGAGCGTCTGCTCGACCAAGTCGATCGTACTGGTTTTTTTCTGAGTTTTAAGATCGTAAACCCACACTTCGGTGCCGGGCTCCTGACTGGTCTTCTCCTCCCCTTTGTGCATCAGCACATAGAGGCTATTGCTGGCACGGTGGATGGCCGTGGTCTGCATGCCGCTATACCGCCAGTTGCTCTGGCGTTCGCCATCGGTCAGCAGAGACCACTTGGCGATCACCTTGGCGCCGCCCGATGTCAACTCAAGCGCATAGACATTCTGCTGTCGCGAAACAAAATACCAGGTATTGCCTTGGCGCGAGGCCGCGGTGATCAAGAAATCGTTGATCGGATCGAACAGCGGCGCGATGCGCTCCTTCAAGGTCGGCTCACCGTTGTCGCCGAGACGCAGGTGCAACAAGCCGCCGTCGCCGCAAATCAGATGGAAATCACGATTACCGGCCGGGTAGATCGAGGCGCAACCCGGTGTTTCAATCTCGGTGACGAAGCGATGCTTGCTTAAATCGACCACGCTTACCGATTGTGCCGGCGTGTAGTTGGAAACCAGCATGAAACGCCCGTCGTCAGACAATGTTTCGAGCCCCATGGACGCCAGTGCGGTAACGCGCTTAGGGGGCAGACGCACTTCGCGCTTGGCGAGAAGCGTCTTACCATCGTAGACGGTCACCACATCGGTACGCTCACCCCGCAACCCGCGCGCGAAATAGGTTTCAGCCGCATAAATGTCACTGCCTGAAGTCGATGTCAGCAGAGCGTTGGGCCAATAGCCGTTGTTGAGCTGTCCGAGCATCGTGCCCTTGTCGTCAAAGAGAAAGTAGCGTCCGTCGATTTGGGAGGGGGCGCGATTGCCACCGACCCAAAACCAGCCCTTTCCGGCATGATCGCCAAGGGTGGCCAGACCCGCCTTCTCTGCCGGTATTTGTGCGCGGGCTGCCGAGGATAAAAGCACCACCATCAATAGACCAAACAACAGGCGTAGTGACATCAGCTTTCCTTTATGTTGATTCCACCGACCAGACAAAATTAAACCAGACCACCTACAGGACGGCAGACTATCAGGTTCATCGCTCCCTGCAATGATACGGGTGCTGCAATTTGCGAACTGTCCAGGGCCGCCTCGTGAATTGCTTTTCCACGCACAGAACCTGACATAGAATCTCCAATCTTCCTGCGCAGGTTTCTCGCGCTAACACTCGGGGTAATAATCATGGCCCAACTCAAGCTCAGCTATTTTGACTTTCATGGCGGACGCGCCGAGCCCGCGCGACTGGCCTTTCACATTGGCGGCGTCGCATTTGAAGACCATCGTTTTGCCTTCCCCGAATTTGCCGAAGTGCGCAAGACCACACCTTTTGGCCAAGTGCCAACGCTGCATGTAGACGGCATCCAAGTCACTCAGTGCGATGCCATCATCCGCTACGCAGGCAAGCTGGCAGGGCTGTACCCGACTGACCCATTCCAGGCATTGCTGTGTGACGAGGTGATGTGTGTCGTCGAAGAAGCCAGCGTCAACCTGGGCCCCAGCTTTCGCATGACGGGTGACGAGCAGAAGACAGCGCGCTTGGCGTTGGTTAATGGTTCCATGCCTGTTTACCTGGGTTGGCTGCAAAGTCAGCTGCTGGCCCACGGCGGCGAATTCTTTGCCGACAACCGCCTCACTGTCGCCGACCTGAAGGTGTTCGTGGATATACGCGGTCTCAACTCCGGCCGTCTGGATCACGTGCCGGTCGATCTGGTGGAAAACGTTGCGCCGGCGCTAAACGCGCATCTGAAGCGAATCGCCCAGACTCCCGCCGTGGTCGCGTACTACGCGAAGTTTCAGGCTTGATTCGGCGTTTGATTGGGCAGGGACCCTGAAAGCTCGCGTTCGTTTCCAACGGCAAGCAAATCAGACCATACGCGCACGTGTAAAAAAGTCGGCGCCGGCGACACGGCGTTCCATGATACGCAGTCGTTGCGCGTCTGCTAAGTTCGTCAGTGCAGGGATGCCGAACATACCGCGCGCACTATCGCCGATGAGTATGGCTGCCTGATAAATCAACAGTTCATCGACGCATGATTCCTTCAGCAGCGACCCGTTCAGGCGCGTCCCCGCTTCAACCATGACTTCATTGATTTCGCGCCGGCCGAGCTCCTGCAGTAAGCCCGGGAGATCGACCTTTCCGTGTTGATTCGGACACTCAAGAATTTCCGCACCTCGTGCTTCCAACGCCGCACGTCGATCGACATCTGCGCTGGCGCAGACAATAAAGGTGCCGCCCCCGGAAAGCACCGCCGCATCGGGCGGAGTTTCAAGGCGACTATCGACAACGACGCGCAATGGCTGTCTCGGGGTATCGATTTCACGAACATTGAGTCGCGGATTGTCATCCTTCACGGTGCCGACGCCCGTCAGCAGGGCGCACGAACGTGCGCGCCAGCCATGCGCGTGACGCCGGGCATCGGGGCCCGTAATCCATTGCGAAGTGCCATTATTGAGCGCTGTCTTGCCATCCAGGCTGACGGCAACTTTCAGCCGCAACCAAGGCCGACCGCGACTCATGCGCGAAACAAACCCGATGTTCAACTCGCGGGCATCACTTTCCATCAAGCCGCATTCCACGACGACCTTAGCCGCGCGCAACCGATCCATACCCTGCCCCGCAACCAGAGGATTGGGGTCCTGCAATGCGACCACCACGCGTTTTACGCCAGAGGCAATCAAGGCATCCGCACATGGCGCTGTGCGCCCGAAATGGCTGCAAGGTTCCAGCGTGACGTACGCCGTTGCGCCGACCGCCGCATTGGCATCGCCGCCAATTCTCGCCAGCGCTGCGGCTTCCGCGTGCGGGCCGCCGGCCTTTTCATGCCAGCCCTCGGCGATAACACGTCCGTCTTTGATGATGACACAGCCGACGCGAGGATTGGGTGTGGTCGTATTCAAGCCCCGCTCTGCCAGTTGCAGCGCACGAGCCATAAAACCGTGATCAGCCGCGCTGAAGTTCACGTCGCGGATTCACTTCGCTGATTCACTTCGCGGTACCGCGCGGCAACCGCGGCTTTTTGATTTCGCGAATGGCGTTGGAGAACTCGTCGACGTCTTCGAAATTACGGTACACCGAAGCAAACCGGATGTATGCAACCTTGTCCAGTTTTTTCAATTCGCGCATCACCAGTTCGCCGATGCGATCCGACGCCACTTCGCGCTCAGCCAGTTGCACCAGCTTTTCCTCGATGCGATCCAGCGCGCTGTCAATGCTCGCGGTCGTCACCGGCCGTTTGCGCAGGGCCAGCATCATGCTGGCCTTGAGTTTGTCACGCGCGTAATCGGTGCGACTGCCGTTCTTCTTAACGATCTGAGGTAATTGCAATTCGACACGCTCATACGTTGTGAACCGCTTGTCGCAGTTCATGCAACGCCGCCGACGCCGCACGGTGTCGGCGTCTTCGTTCTCCCGTGTGTCGACTACCTGGGTGTTCTCTTCACTGCAGTACGGACACTTCATGGGCAATCCCCATGAAGTGTCCGTACTGCGCTGAAGAACTGACTCTCC
>CAZAGR010000060.1:0-10426 GCA_964484585.1 uncultured Propionivibrio sp.
CCTCGCTAGTGAGCACACCCTTCGAAGCAATCATACCGTGTACATCATCCGGCTTGGTGAAAGGGCGCACCATGATAGTCTCTTGTTTGTGTTCTTTAGCCATCTTCTCCGATAGATCGGCATCAAAATAGATTTGACCCACCGCCGCTCCTGGAGAAGCATTGACGCCCTTCGCGACAAATTTGCCTTCCTTCTCGGCCTGATCCATCGCGGCGTCCTCAAATTGCGGGTGCAGCAAAGAATCCACATTAGCAGGGGTAACGCGCACCAACGCTTCTTCTTTAGTGATCAATTTCTCATTTACCATATCCACCGCAAGCTTCACAGCAGACTTGGCTGTACGTTTACCCGTACGCGTCTGAAGCATCCATAGCGTTCCGCGTTCGATTGTAAATTCCACATCCTGCATGTCTTTATAATGCTTTTCAAGTTTAGCTGTGATATCCATAAATTGCTTATAGGATTCAGGCATGTACCGGGCAAGGTTTTCGATTGCATCCGCATTGCGAATACCCGCGACCACATCCTCGCCCTGAGCATTTAGCAAATACTCGCCCATCATCTTTTTATCACCGGTAGACGGATTCCGCGTAAACGCCACGCCCGTACCCGAGTCGTCGCCCATGTTTCCGAAAACCATCGTGCAAATATTAACGGCGGTGCCCAGCGTGTGAGAAATGCCCTCCTTGTTACGATAATCAATTGCACGCTTGGCGTTCCAGGACTTAAATACGGCTTCAGTAGCCAACGATAACTGTTTATACGGATCTTGAGGAAAATCTGTGCCGGTTTCTTTTTTATACACTTGCTTATAAGATTCAACAATCGTCTGCCAATCCTCGGCACTCATTTCGGTATCAAGTTTATATCCTTTTTTGTTTTTATACTCATGCATCGGGCGTTCAAAGGCTTCATCGGCAACATCCATCACTACCGTGCCGAACATTTCGATCAAACGGCGATACGAGTCGTAACCAAAACGCGGATTGCCCGTGGCGATGTTCATACCTGCGACCACTTCATCGGTCAAGCCGATATTTAAAATGGTGTTCATCATGCCCGGCATGGAAAACTTCGCGCCTGAACGGCAGGAGACTAAAAGCGGATTCTTGACATCGCCAAATTTTTTACCCGTTCTCTTTTCGATCACCTTCAACGCTTTTAGCGCTTGATCCCACATTCCAGCGGGGAATTTACCCGCCTTTTGATAGGCATTACACGCTTCGGTTGTCACTGTAAAAAATGGAGGCACTGGCACGCCTGCGCGAGTCATATCCAAAAGACCTGCGCCTTTCCCGCCAACTATCGATTTTACGGCATCCCATGAACCACCCGTCCGTTTTTCCAATTCCTTGACTTCATTGAATAGATAGATCCATTTATTACTCATGGTCGCGCCTCCACAAAAAGGGTTTTTAAGAATTCACAGCGTTTGTGAAATCTTACATTTGATTGTGAAATATTTTACCAAAAAAGACGGGATTGGCAAACGCCAAAAATCAGACTATTCCGGTAACTTTAATTTGTTAACTCATTGCAAAGTACAACAACCCCCAAATCAGTGATAATCAAACTCATGAAAACAAGAGTATTATTTATAGATGACGACAAAGCCATTACCGAATTGATGAATTTTTTACTTCAAGCGCAGGGTTATGATGTGATCACAACCAATAGCGGCGCTGAGGGCGTGAATCTCGCGGCGGAAAAAAGCCCGCATATTGTGCTGCTAGACCTAATGATGCCGGAAATGGACGGGGGGCAAGTCTGCAAAGCCATTCGCAAATTCAGCAACGTCCCTATTTTGGTTCTTTCAGCAATCAACGACCCCAGCATGGTTGCCAGCGTGCTGGACGCAGGCGCCGACAACTTCCTCAACAAGCCTGTCCCAACCGGGGTGCTGGTCGCGCACATCAAGAAGATGACCAAACAAACCGGCTCGCTTGGTAAAACGGCGCCAAAAGTAGAATCCGCCGCAACGCATAGAAATACTCAACCGCTTGCTTCATAAAAAAATCCCCGCTGCAATAAAACAGCGGGGATTTTTTATTTCAAGAACTTTAACGCGTTGGCAACTTTCTCGGCAGCATCCATCATCGGCGCATGCCCCACGTTGGGGATTTCAATCAACTGTGCCTGCGGAAATAAATTTTTTATTTCACGAGATCGCTCAACAGGAATCAGATCATCCGCGCCGCCATGAATAAGCGTAGTTGGGAATTTGGGCAACAGCGCAGTTAAATCTTCACGCTCCGCCATCGCCTTCAATGCGCCGATGACCGCGCTTTTACCTTGCCTGAGGATCAAATTTCGAATCGCATCCTGCGTTTTTTCATTTTTTGAAAATTTAACCGTCATTGCATCTGCGACAACCTCCACGCCTTTTTCAAAAACCTGATCAGCAGTTTTGTAGCGCCCCATTTTTCTTTCCGGAGTATCCGCCAGCGTCTGGGAGGATATCAGCCCCAAGCTGCTTACCCGCTGCGGGTATTTTTCTGCAAAAGCAAGCGCGGCATAGCCGCCCATCGAATGACCTGCAATGGCGGCATTTTCGATCCCCAATTGATTCAACAAACCGGCAAGATCGTCCGCCATGTCCGCCATGGCGTATTGTGAATCCATTGTTGAAGATCCTCCAAACCCGCGCAAATCAGGCAGGATAAGATCAAAATCATTTTTCAACAACAACGCGGTTTCATGCCACGCGCTGTGATCCAAAGGAAAACCATGAAGCAGCATTAAAGGCTTCCCAACTCCAAATCTTTCATATGCAATCGTTACATTATTGACGGAGATTTTATTCATTGCTCATCCTATACTATTTCCACTTTACGTTTACTTTCAATTTGCTCCCCAACTTGGATCTGTAATGCACAAATCCATTATCGCGTCCATATTCAAAAACGCGGCGGGTGATGTCCACGTCAGCCTTGCAATATTCGGCGACTTTATCCAGCTCGCCCGCGCGAAACCATTCAACTGCCTTGAGTCCATCTGCTGTTTTGGCGGCGCCGAGGCTGGCGCTGGCAATATTATCGAGGCTGATACGAAAGCCTAAAATCTGCTGTATATCCAGAAGCATATCAAGGGTTGGGATGGAAGCCATGCGCACATCAGGCGCGTAAGGCTGCAACACAACGTAATCAAATGCGCGCACGTTGAAGCCGATCACCTTTGTGGCAGACTTCAATTCTTGAATTAAAGCGAGCGCGTCTTTTTCCCAATACACGGTGAAATCGTTCCGCTGAGCAGACCAAGTGACTCCGCAGGAGAGTTTTAATTTATTGATATTCTCGCGTCCGCCGACTTCGTCGATTAAGTTTTGAGATTCAAGGTCAAAGAAAACATAATTCATGATTTACCTATTCAATATCCATGTCGATTGTTTTTCATCTGTGCTTTATTTCGTCAATTCTTCGCGCGCAAATTGCAACGCCTGTTCAAGATTTTCGATGTTACCCGCCGCCTGATTTTCGCGGATGGATTCGAGCAATTGCCCTACCAAAGGACCCGGCTTGATCGCCAATTCTTTCATCAACAAATTGCCATCCAGTAAACGCGGCGGAGAGATAATTTCTTCCGGGCGTTCAAAATAATTTTCCAATAAAATGCGCGCAACATCCAGATAAACCGTCCATGTTTCAAGGGTTAACGAGTGAGCATAGGTGGCGCGCAGATCTGCAAGCCCAAGCAAAACAAGGTCAACGCCTGCGACGCCGCTGTCGCGAAAAAAGCGATAGATGGCTTTGCGCGAAGGATATTGCTTTTCTTTTTCAAGACGGTCTGCAAAGAAATGAATTCGCATGTGGTTTTTTATAATTGTATGTACGCGCTCAACTTCGTCGTTGCTGGCATTGAAAGAGCGCAAGCGCTCGGCGGCAACCTCCGCGCCTTTAACATCGTGGTCAAAAAAGCGGATGCGCCCGGACTCCTCCATTGTTTTGGTTTCCGGCTTGCTAACATCATGATACAACGCGGCAAAGAACAACAAGGAGTGTTGAGAACGATCTATATTGAGCGGAGATTCAAAATGTTTTGCAATCTGCTCGCGGAATCTTCCCAGCCGCAAGCCAAGCAAACCTGTGAGCATGTCGTTCGTTTTTTCAGCATCGTACCCCACGCGCAGACCGGAAACAATCTGATCGAGATAATCCAACACGGCAAGCGTATGAGTCCAAACATCATAAACATGCGGCGCGGATTGTTGAACGTCTTTCATAGCGGAGAGTTCGGGCATAAGATACGGAAATACACCCAGCATTTCCAACGCGCGCATACAAGTATTAGATCTGGGTCCATTGAGTATCTTAAAGACCTCATCGCGCAAACGCTCAGGCGAGATACGCCCCAGCTGGCTCGCCGAGTTCTTCATTAATTCGCGGGTATCTTTATCAATGCGGAAATTAAATGCGGCGGCTTGACGAATGGCGCGCAAAATACGAACGGGATCGTCGGATAAAGAAGTGGGCGAGCAAGCGCGGATCAATTTTGCATGTAAATCTTTTCCGCCTTGGGTTGGGTCAACGAGGGTTTCGTCACGCAAGTTGTATGCGATGGCATTCATGGTGAAATCGCGTCTGTGCAAATCTTCGATTAAATCCACGCCGCGAAAGACTGCGAAATCGAGAAAAATGCGCGAGCCGTCTTCGCCCGCGACAATGACCCGCCCCGTATCGCGTTCAATGTCCAGGGGCAGAAAATCCGCGTTAAGGGCGTTGGCAACTTTTCGGGCAAGGAGAATCCCCTGCGCGGGAATCGCAAAATCAAAATCCGACGATGCGCGTGAGAGCAGTACATCGCGCACGGCTCCACCAACGAGGTAGATTTCCTGATCGGCGGGTATAACATCTAATATTTTTTTTATCAATGGTGGAAGCGGAAGCATGAAAATGATCTCTGGTTTTTCTTTGTGACGGCTTTGCTGCGCGGCGCGCAAGGCTTGCTCGGGCGTCTCGCCTTGCGCGACAATATTTCCGCGCACACGCGCCACCCAACGTCCTGCGTATGAGAGATAAGAATTATCCGCCATCTTGAGTGTGACCTATGCCGCTTTTATTTATCTTGAATTTCAGCAGCGCGATAAGTATTGTTCATTAACATGGCAATCGTCATAGGACCTACGCCGCCGGGAACCGGCGTGATAAAACCTGCAACTTCTTTAACTTCTTCAAAATTGACGTCACCGACGAGTCTATACCCGCTTTTTTTGGTAGCATCCGGCTTCGAGTTGATGCCCACATCAATGATTGCCGCGCCGGGTTTGATCCAATCGCCGCGTACAAATTCAGGTTTGCCGATTGCCGCAATGAGAATATCTGCTTCGCGAATTACAGCGGCAATGTCTTTTGTGCGCGAATGACAAACCGTAACAGTAGCGTTCTTGCCAATAAGCAGCAAGGCAGCGGGCATGCCAACAATATTCGAGCGCCCCAACACGACTGCGTTCGCGCCTTCAATTTTCACGCCAGCCTTCTCAAGCAAATAAATACTGCCATAGGGCGTACATGGCACAAATAATGGCTCGCGCCCTTTTTGAGCGAGGCGCCCAATGTTAAGCGGCGAAAATCCGTCTACATCTTTTTCAATACTGATGAGTCCCAACACGCTCTCTTCATCCAAGTGAGATGGCAGGGGCAGTTGAACAAGAATTCCATTAACTGATTTATCTGCGTTCAAATCCTTGATAATTTTTTCAAGGTCTGCTTGCGAAATATCCTCAGGCAGATGATGGCTGACCGACCCCATCCCCAATTCTTCGCAAGCCTTGCCCTTCGCGCGGACATAGGTCGCGGAGTCTACGCGTTCGCCAACTAAAACAGTGGCAAGCGTCGGCTTGGATTTTCCAGCGGCGAGGCGTTTGGCAACATTCACCGCCACTTCCTCACGCACCTGCTGGGCAATCAATTTTCCATCTATAAGTTGAGCGGTCATGGCAATTCTCCTGTTTGTGATTTTACGCTCAAAAATTATACAGCCAGCCCCCCATTTCTGAAAGTGATATGCATCCTGAATTTACGAGGAGTTTTGTATTAGACTTCTTGCATAAGTGAAAAAAATATTTTCACCGCAGAGGCGCGAAGCGCGCAGAGAAGTTCTTAAACTCTGCGACCTCTGCGCCTCTGCGGTAGGCTTTAAGACTTTTGCAAGAGGTCTATTTTTAATCTCCGCTCGCTTTCCAAAACCCAGCAGAGTGGTTTACCGCCGCCGAAGACGCTACAGTTCTAAAATGGTCACTCCAATGTATTTTTACATATCCAAATTTCTAAAAAGCCATTAAAATAAAGTCATTCTTTTTTCTCAGGAGCATTACTATGGATTTTAATTGGCTTTCAACCCCCGAATCGTGGATCGCGCTGGTCACGCTCATTGCGCTTGAGCTTGTTCTTGGCGTAGACAACATCATCTTCATCTCTATTCTTGCCGGAAAACTCCCGCTCGAAGATCAACAGCGCGCGCGCACTACAGGAATCCTGTTTGCAGTCATTACCCGCATCTTGTTGCTGCTTTCACTTTCATGGGTCATTAGCTTGGATGAAGCTCTCTTTACCATGCCATTTTTTGGCGGCGAGACGATAGGCATTTCCGGCAGAGATATTATTTTACTTTTAGGCGGCGTCTTTCTTTTATGGAAAAGCACGCATGAAATTCACGATAAACTCGAAGGCAAAGAAGGTCACGCATCAGCAAGAGTCGTTGCAAGTTTTTGGAATGTCATTGTCCAAATTATGATTTTAGACGTCATATTCTCGCTTGATTCTGTAATTACCGCAGTCGGCATGGTAGACGAGCTCGCGATCATGATCGCCGCCGTTATTATTGCGGCAATTGTAATGGTCGTTATCGCGGAGCCCATTGGTGGTTTTGTCGACAAACACCCCACCATTAAAATTCTAGCGCTCAGTTTTCTTTTGCTTATCGGCTTCACTCTTATCGTCGAAGGTTTACATCAACACATTCCAAAGGGTTACGTTTACTTTGCAATGGGCTTCTCGGTATTCGTCGAAATGATCAACCTACGCGTGCGCAATCCGCATGTCAAACCCGTTAACTTGCGCGACGCATACAAAGAACCGAAAGAAGAATTTACGGCGCGCGCAAATGTCAACGTAAAAAAGAAGCCGAAGGTTGCGTCAAAATCCGCGCCTGCAAAAACAAAATCGAAGAACAAATAAAACGCGAACGGGTTTGGGATTTTCATCTCAAACCCGTTTTTTTGTGAATGAAAACCCCGCGCTCAATCTCTCCTTATTGTTGATTCTACAGCGCAGAGTTTATGCCCCCACAGCCATTGTTTCATCATATAATAACCCAATCTTAAACGCACCGGGAATATAACATGACATCGCCATCCAACCGACTGATACCATTTCTATGCTACTCCAAAGAGAACAAAATCGTTGTCCGCGAATTTTTTGCGCGTCTTAAAAAAGAAAGCTGGATCGACCCGTGGTTCGACGAGGAAGATATTCTACCCGGCGAGAAGTGGCAGGACAGCGTAGTAAAAGCCGTGCGCGAATCACATGCCGTAATTGTGCTGCTCTCAAAGCAGGCGCTCAAACAGGAGGGCTTCTTTCACAAAGAACTCAACCTTGCGCTTGATACCGCCAACGAAAAGCCTGAAGGCGCAATTTTCATTATCCCCATCCGCCTTGAAGAGTGCGTAGTCCCTGAACGTTTGCAAACCTATCAATACGTGGATTACTTTGGGGGCATAAAACAGGAGCAGCGTGTTTATGACAGCCTGCTTGTTTCGCTAAAAACCATTGCTCAAAAGATTGATATCGCAATCACTTAAAATCTGAAGAAAAATAGCGGGTCAGTTGTCATGCCTGCATAACCTGTAAAACAAATTACATGCGGCATGAGTGTTACGAGGGCGTTCTTGAAACAACGCTCTTTAGCGCAAGCCAAGCGCCTGCCAATGTTGGGTGTTGAGATTCCACCAGCAAGCCGCTTTCCATTAATTTATTTACCGTTTTCTTCAACGCCTCATTTCCCCAACCAAATAATTTATTGGCATCGCCCAGTTGCGCCGCGCCGACAGATTGGAAATATAGTTCAAGTAATTTTGCGCGCGCCTGCGATTCGGTGATTTTACGCGCCTGTTCGGACAAATCTGGAAAATGCCGCGTGACAATCTCGTAAATATGCGAATATTTCCACGCGCCCGCCTGCGCAACACCGACAGGCAATATCTTGAAGTCTCTTTGCAGCTGCTCCAAGGCTTTATTAAACTCGGAGTCTTTTGCGTTGGAAAGCTTAGCGGTTTTGCGTAGATCCAATGTGTTTAACGCGCCTTTATCGAGCAGCGTTTCATAAATTTGCTTTGAAGATTGTGAAAGCCGTCCTTCGTGATATGCGGTTAAATAATCTTCTTCGGGCGCCCCATAATTTTCGGAGAGCGCGTAAAAATATGGGGCGACATCCAGCGAGATCATGGTGGCTTTGCCGCGTAATATTTTGGCGTAATACCATATTTTTTTATCCAGCGCGTCATCTTTCCAGTTCCAGGTGATATGCCCCGGGTCGTCGTGTTTATCTGCGATAGGGCGGTCGCCTGCAACGGCAGTCCATAGAGATGGCAGCAGAATATTTTTGATTTGCCAAAAATAAACAAAACCGCGCGCGTTGACAAATTTCAATGCCTGAGACGCCGAAGATATCCGCTTAAGCGGAGGCAGGTTGAAGGTGCGAGAACGAAACGCGTTGAGTTTTTTCAAGTCGATGATCATGCGCTAAATTTTACATGGTATCGCGTAATTTACAAACCTAAATTTTCAACAAGACACGCGATAGTCCAAGTAGGTTACAATCGCAACGAAAATGATTAAAGTATTTAAAGATATAGGCGAATTAAGCCAATACGCAGCGGATTTATTTATCCACATTGCAAATGAATCGATAAAGGAACGCGGGCGTTTTCTTGTTTCACTTGCCGGAGGCGGCACGCCAATGCGTCTTTATGAAATACTCGGCGCTTGGAGCCCCGATAAAGTGGATTGGGCGCGCGTACATTTTTTCTGGGGCGACGAACGCTGCGTACCGGTGGATGATGCGGGCAACAGCTATGGACAGACAAAAAAAATTTTGTTCGACAAAATAGGCGGGACAAATATTCACCGCATTTTATCTGAACTAACGCCTGATGAAGCCGCAAAGAAATACGCGCAAACGCTGAAACAATTTGCAGAGCCGCCGCTGGACTGGCCGCGCTTTGATTTAGTTTTACTCGGCATGGGCGACGACGGTCACACGGCTTCGTTGTTCCCCGGCTCGTTGATGAAAGTGGATTCGCCGACACTGGCTGTTACTGCAAATTATCAAGACCGTCCTGCAAACCGCGTAACATTAACGCCGCAAGTCTTTAATAGCGCAAGAAATATTGTCTTTCTCGTAACGGGAATAAGCAAAGCAGAAACTTTGGTCAATGTATTAAGCGACGAACACAAACCGGATATTTATCCCGCTCAAAGAATTAATCCACAAGACGGTCAGCTGACCTGGTTTGTTGATGAAGCCGCGGCAAGTAAATTAAAAAGATAAATCTAACTCAACAAGGAGAAAACAACATGGAACTAGCGTTAATTGGTTTAGGAAAAATGGGATTAAATATGGCAACGCGCCTTACACGCGGCGGACATCGCGTGGTTGGATATGCGCGTACCATCGAGTCAGTTGAAGCTGCAATCAAACTTGGCGCAGAAGGCGCGCACTCAATAGAAGAAGCGGTTGGCAAGTTAACGTCTTCCCCAAAGATCGTCTGGGTCATGGTTCCTTCCGGCAAAACCACCACTGAAACTATTGAAAAAGCGGCGGCATTATTAAACAAAGGCGACATCATCATTGATGGCGGCAATTCAAATTACAAAGACACCATCGCGCATGCCGCCATGCTCGCAGCCAAAGGCATTGACTTTGTAGATTGCGGAACTAGCGGCGGCATTTGGGGGCTCGCTGAAGGGTACAGTTTGATGATTGGCGGCAAACTCGAAGTGACTGAAAAACTGCGCGCTATTTTTGAAACGCTTGCGCCCACAAAAGAACTCGGCTGGGGACGCGTAGGTCCGCATGGCGCGGGGCATTATGTCAAAATGGTTCATAATGGAATCGAATACGGCATGATGCAAGCCTTTGCAGAAGGTTATGGAATTCTGAAAGCAAAAAAAGAGTTTGGGTTGGATCTAGCGCAGATCTCGCACATCTGGCAACACGGTAGCGTCGTCCGTTCGTGGCTGCTCGATCTCTCTGCGAATGCGCTTGATGAAGATGCTGAGTTGAAAGACATTAAGCCATGGGTGGCAGATTCCGGCGAGGGGCGTTGGACAGTATTTGAATCCATAGACCTGGATGTGCCTGCTCCGGTCATCACCCTCGCGCTTCAAATGCGCTTCGCCAGCCGCGATGTAGAGAATTACCCCGCGCGCAT